>JAOZTV010000248.1 GCA_029939015.1 Candidatus Aminicenantota bacterium | reverse complement strand
TATTCAAGTAATATTAGCAGTTACGCTAGGAGTCTGTCCCAGAATAGGCGATGAACAGAAATTTTAGTGAGTCCAATAATCTTGAATGAAATGCTATTTTATAATAGAATAGTCACTATATAAGCATTCTTAATTAATTCTGTTTATATATAAGAAGGAAAAAATGAAAAATGAAATTAAGAAAAAACTGATAACTTCTGCCCTGCCTTATGTTAATAATGTACCTCATCTTGGTAATATTATAGGTTGTGTTCTCTCTGCTGATGTTTATGCAAGGTTTTGCAGAGCTCGGGGTTATGACACATTATATGTTTGTGGTACTGACGAATATGGTACAGCAACTGAAAATAAGGCAAGAGAAGAGGGCTTAACTCCTCAGGAGATATGTGATAAATACCATAAAATACATTCTGAAATATATGATTTTTTTAATATTAAATTTGATATATTTGGTCGAACTTCTACAAATACACAAAAAGACATATCACATTTGATATTTAAGGATCTTGAAAAAAATGGTTATATCTCTGAACATAGTTCAAAAAGAACATATTGTGATTTTGACAAAATGTTTCTTGCAGACAGATATGTTGAAGGTATCTGTCCTAAATGCGGATATGAGGAAGCAAGGGGTGATCAATGTGATAAATGTCAAAGTTTATTAGAACCGGAAGATTTGAAAGAGCCTAAGTGTAAGGTTTGTGGAAAAGAGCCTGCATTAAAAGAAACCACACATCTTCATCTTGACCTTGATAAAATTTCACCTGAACTGGAAAAATGGTTTAAGGAACAATCTAAAACAGGTAAATGGACAAATAATGCATTAACGACAACAGAAGGTTGGTTTAAAAGAGGACTTTCTTCACGTCCTATTACAAGAGATTTAAAATGGGGTGTTCCTGTTCCAAGACCCGGTTTTGAGAATAAAGTTTTTTATGTATGGTTTGATGCGCCGATTGGGTATATCTCAATTACAGCTCATAGTAGAGATGACTGGAAAGACTGGTGGCAAAATCCGAAAGAAATAAATCTTTATCAATTTATGGCAAAGGATAATATACCATTTCATACTGTACTTTTCCCGGCTTCACTTATAGGTACAAAGGAACCATGGACCTTGCTCCATCATATTAACAGTACTGAATACCTCAATTATGAAGATACTAAATTTTCAAAATCCCGAAATGTTGGTGTTTTTGGTTCAGATGTAAAAACAACGGGTATTCCTATTGATCTTTGGCGGTTTTATTTGCTCTCAATCAGACCGGAAAAGAATGATTCTATTTTTTCATGGACTGACTTTTTTGGGAAAATTAACTTTGAATTTTTAGACAATATTGGAAACCTTGTCAATCGTGGTCTGGTATATCTTGAAAAGAATTTTGATGGAGAGATTGTTGATCTTGAACTAAAAGATTATCAAAATGAATTTGTACTGGATTGTATAGAAAAAATAAACGAAATAACCGAAGCTCTTGAAAACATTAAATTAAGAGATGGTTTAAGATTAATATTATTATTAAGCAAGGCTGGGAATAAATTTTTTCAGGATGCAGAACCATGGGCAAAGATAAAAACGAATAGAGATGAGGTACACGCAACACTAACAATTCTCACTTATTTGATCAAAAACCTTGCAATTTTATTAAGTCCATATATCCCTGAAACATCTGAGCGACTCTTTAAAATGTTAAATTATCCTGACGATTTGTATTCACCTGAAATATGGGATTCTGTAACTGAATTCAAAGGATTAAAAAAACATAAGATTGGAAAATCTGAAATTTTATATAAAAAACTTGATCTAAAAGATGCTGAAAAATGGAAGAAAAAATTCAGTGGTAATTTTTTAAATTTTTCTATTTTGAACATTAAGACAGGAAAAATAATTGAAGTAGAATCTCACCCAAACGCTTCTCACCTTTACGTATTAAAGATTGATATTGGAGAAGGTAAACCAAGAACTATCTGTGCAGGATTAACAAAATTTTTCAAACCCGAATATCTTTTAGACAGAAAAGTCCTGGTTCTAACAAATCTTAAAAAGGCTAATCTGAGCGGTGTTGATTCAGAAGGCATGGTCTTAACTGCTGAAAAAAGAAAGAAAGTCGAACTTTTTGAGCTTGAAAACAGTAGTATAGGAGAAAACCTTATTGCAGAAAACCAGACACCCAATAAAAACCAAATCGACATAGAAACTTTAAAAAAGGTCGAGCTATCAGTCAAAGAGAACACATTATTATGGGAGGAAAATCCTCTATTCATTAATGGACAAGAAGTAAAGACCATCAATATAAATAATGGGAAAGTCCGTTAAAATTATTGGAAAGGACAAGTGGATCTCTCTAAGCCCCAGACAAAAACATAGCGCAATAGCTAAATTCGCAATTTTTTGCATTAATAATAATGAAGTTGATGATTTTTTTCATCACTATAATAAACTAATCGCATGGGCTCCAATAGATAGATTTTATAGACCTGATTGGATAGGCAAAGAGGAATCACTTGAACTCTTTTTTTCTTTTCATCAAAAACTAAGCGGACAACCAATTCATTACTTCAGACCTGAAAAAGATGAAGACGCTAACTTAATATGGACACCTAAAAATGACATTTCTATCTTATTGGATCAGGTTCTTACACCTTATAATGTTGGTTCAATACTCAGACTTATTGATAATTTTGGGTTTTCTGAACTTATTCACAGTACAAAAGGTCTAAATATTTCGAATTCTAATCTAAAGAGAGCAGCAATGGGTACTGATCAATGGATACCTATAAGATATGTCTCTGATTTACCTAATTTCATTGAGAATAGCAAAACACCTGTAATTGGTTTAGAAAAAACAGACAATTCTATCCCAATTATGGAATGGAAAATCCCAGACAAACCATTTAATCTTATAATTGGAAATGAAGCCTATGGTATATCGAAAAATATCATTGATATATGCTCTGAATGTGTTCACATACCAATGGCTGGTTATAAAAATTCTATGAACCTGAGCCACGCCTTTGCTGTAATTTCTTTTTATATATCAATAAAAAAACAGAATAAATTGTTAAACATAGTTGACATATAATTCAAATCCTATACAATATCTAATTATGGACGGATTGGGCGAATTATTAAAGAGCGAAAGACTGAATACAAAGTTAAATATTGAAGAAATTTCCAATAAGACAAATATTCCTGAAAAAATCATCAAAGCCTTAGAAAATAATGACTATTCAAAAATACCAGGGAAATTTTATTTAAAAAATTTCATTAAGAACTATCTGTCGGCAATGGACATAGACTATAAAGAGTTTTTGTTAAAACATAAAGACCATATTGACAATATTCCATTCAATGTTGATAAAAAAAACGATTACCTATATAAAATGAGGTATAGTAAATTTGAAAAAAAAGGAGTTTTTATAAAAATTTTATTGGCTATCACTATTATTGCAGGTGGATATTACGCAGTTTACCAAAACCTTGATATTATCAAAAAATACCTGACTCCGGAAAAAATAGTAAAAATAAAAAACATACCATATACAAGGCTAAATCTTGAAAACCAATTAGGACTGATATATTATGGATTTGAAAAAATAAAAAAAAACAAATCATCCCTATTAAATAAGCAATTCAAATTTTCAGACGATAAATGGGCGGTTAACCTTGTTATAATAATTAATAAAAAGAATTGGATTACGATTTTCCAAGATGGTAATAAACTTATGGGGAGAGATTTTAATCAGGGTGAGATTATAGAGTTAAAGGGATATAGTTTCTTTCTTCACACACAATTTGCATCAGCGATAGATGTCTTGATTAATGGGAGAGAACTAAAGTATTTTAAGGGTAAAAAAGGATATCAGAAACTAATGATATTACCCGATACAATGGATTAACTATGCCAAAGCTAATATCAAAAAACCCATTGGCAAAAATAATCGCTGAAGGGAATTCCGACCCGGATATGTTGAATTTATTATTACAGAAGCAATTACCTTTCACAGAAACAGATTATCTTGAAACTTTTGTTTTTGTTATAAGAAAAAAGGAATATAAAAATAAAGCTATAGAAAACATAAGAAATATCTCAGATGGAACAAAAAACAATTATATTGAAAATAACAATTTAAACATAAACGTTGCTTACTATATTTTACTCGAGTCATTATCCTTATCAAAAAACGAAACTCTTATTAAAATTATTCAAAACACTCATTTGCCTATTGATTTTTTAAAAAAAATTGCAGAGAAAGGCAATACTGAAATTTTGGAAGGTCTATCTGAAAATCAGATTAAATTAATAGCATTTCCTGAAATAATTGATTTAATGGAAAAAAACACAAATATCAACAATTTTACAAGAGGTAAATTAGATGAAATAAGAAAATTTTACCTAACAAATGAAAAAGCTGAAGAAATTGAAGTAGATGGACTTACCGATGAAATATTTTCAATAGCAGCTACAAAAACACAAGAAGAAGATGAAATAGAAAGCGAAGAACCTGAAATTGAAAATGATAATGACCCTAAAACTGAAAACGAAGAAGAGGACGAAGTATTGCTAATAGAAGAAGTTGAAGAAAAAGTAATGGCAAGATTTCAGGAAATTAACAATATGACTGTTGCTGAAAGAGTAAAAACAGCCTTACTTGGTACTCAGGCAGATAGAGCAATGTTGATA
>JAOZTV010000247.1 GCA_029939015.1 Candidatus Aminicenantota bacterium | reverse complement strand
AGGAAGGCTTATTTCAAACACCTACCTACATTTTTCAATAAAAAAAATTCTTTAACATTTTTAAATAATTTTATGGTAATATTATGATAATGAGAAAAATTATTGAAAATAAAGCAAATCGTAAAGACAAGAATCAAATATCTGATTTCAACAAATCATTTTGGGACAATATTGCACCGGAAAAAAAGATGATAATTGCCTGGGATATGGTAAAAGAAGCAATTTTATTTAAAGGAGAAAATAATGCAGGGGAATCAAGACTTCAAAGATCTATTCAAAATATTAAAAGACGAAAAGGTTGAATATGTAATAATTGGTGCCCATGCAGTTATCTACTATAGCGAACCAAGATATACAAAAGATTTAGATATATTAATAAAACCAAATTTAGATAATGCTAAAAAGTTGTGGGAAGCATTAAGAATATTTGGTGCTCCATTACAAAATATCACAATTGAGGACTTTACAAATGAAGACATTATTTATCAAATAGGAATTGAACCTAATAGAATTGACATATTAGTTGGAATAGATGGAATAACTTCTGAAGAAGCATTTACTAATATCACTAATAGTACTTATGATAATATACCCATTTATATAATAAACAAAAAATCTTTAATAAAAGCTAAAGAAGCCTCAAATAGATTACAAGACCAAATAGATGTTGAAAATCTAAAAAAATAAAGGACGAAATTTATTCGTCCCCACCTTCCTCTATGACCTCTTCTTCATCAGGTATGGTTATTGCATCAATATTGGTTATTGAAACTAACATGTCGTCTTGTCTTAATTTAAGAATCTTAACTCCCTGAGTTGCTCTTCCCTGAGCTCTTATCTGAGTTGAACTTTGTTTATTCAATACTCCATTTTTTGATGAAAGTATTAAATCATCATCATCTCTGAGAGTTACAAGCCCAATAACCTTTCCTGTCTTTTCATTTATCTTCATATTGATAACACCCTTACCTCCTCTTGTTTGCAGTCTATAGAGTGAAAGATCTGACTTTTTACCAATTCCGTTTTCAGTAACTGTAAGAATAGTGTTATTATCTTCATAAATTACATCAGCACCTACCAGATAGTCTTCTTTAGACATTCTGATACCTGTAACACCTCTTGCATTTCTTCCTATTGCTCTGACATTCTTTTCATTAAACTTGATAGCCTTTCCAAGATTTGTACCAAGTATTACCTCATTATCCCCACCGGTAATTCTTGCTTCAAATAGTGTATCATCTTCTGGAACCTTCGCAACAATTATTCCATTTGTTCTAGGTTTTGCAAATGATGATAGTGGCATTTTTTTAACAAATCCTTTCTTGGAAAATAACATGATAAACTTATCTTCATCAAAGGTTCTAACTCTGATAACTGAACATACTTTTTCTTCTTCAGTAATTCCAATTATCCTATTAATTGGTTTTCCTCTACCGGTTGCTTCACCCTGTGGTATGTCATAGGCCTTTACCCAGAACATTCTTCCTTTTTCAGTAAAGACAAGAATATAGTCGTGCGATGAGGCAACAAATACCTTAAATATCATATCTTCATCTTTAAGTCCAAAACCTCTCTTGCCCATTGTTCCTCTGTTTTGACTCTTATATGAACTCAAAGTAGTCCGCTTGATATATCCTTTTTTAGTAAACAGAATTACAAAGTCCTCATCTTTAATAAGGTCTTCCTTATTGATATCTGAAAGCTCGTGATCAATAATTACTGTTCTTCTTTTATCTGTATAAGTTTCTTTTACCTTTTCCAACTCTTCAATTATCAGGTCAATCATCATCTGTTCATTTGATAATAATTCTTTCAAATAATTGATAATTTTCATTAATTCCTGATATTCAGCTTCTAATTTTTCAATTTCAAGACCTGTTAATTTATATAATTGCATCTCAAGAATAGCAGTTGTCTGTAAAGAGGAAAGAGGAAGTTTGTCCATTAACTCAATCTTTGCCTGTTCTTTGTTAGCAGAACCTCTTATTATTTTTATAACAAGGTCAAGCTGGTCAAGTGCAATTTTCAAACCTTCAATGATATGAGCTCTTCTCTCTGCCTTCTCAAGTTCAAATAAAGACCTTCTTCTTATTACTTCCTTTCTATGTCCAAGAAAATTATTAAAATAATCAATGAGATTAAACTGCTTCGGCTGTTTGTTGACAATTGCAAGAAGATTTATTGAAAAAGTAGCCTGAAGTTGTGTAAATTTGAATAGACTGTTTAAAACAACTTCTGCAATCTCGTCTCTCTTAATTTCAACAACAATACGCATTCCTTCTCTGTCTGACTCATCTCTAAGGTCTGAAATACCCTCAATTTTTTTAATCTTAACAAGATGTGCAATGTTTTCCAGAATTCTTGATTTATTAGTCTGATATGGAATTTCTGTAATAATAATTTTCTGTTTCCCTGATTTATCTGTTTCAATGTCCGCCTTTGACCTAACAAGCACCGTACCTCTTCCTGTTTCATAAGCAGACCTTATTGATTCTCTGCCATAGATAAAACCTCCGGTTGGAAAATCAGGTCCTTTTATTATATTTAAAAGTTCCAGAATAGAAGTATCTCTATTATTAACAAAATAAACAAAGGCATCTATTACCTCTTGTATATTATGAGGTGGAATTGAAGTTGCCATTCCAACGGCAATCCCGGAACTTCCATTTATCAATAAAACAGGAAGCAGGGCAGGAAATATCTCGGGTTCAGATAATGAACCATCGTAGTTGGGGATAAAATCAACTGTCTTTTTTTCCAAATCTCCAAGAAGTTCATTTGATATTTTTTGAAGTCTGACCTCTGTATATCTCATAGCAGCAGGTGGATCACCGTCAATTGAACCAAAGTTACCCTGACCATCAACAAGCGGATATCTCATTGAGAAAGTCTGAGCCATTCGGACAAGAGTGTCGTAAACCGCTTGATCGCCATGTGGATGATATTTACCTATAACATCACCAACAATTCTTGCTGATTTTTTATAAGGTTTATTATATTGGCTCGCTGTCTGATGCAAAGAAAAAAGAGTTCTTCTATGAACTGGTTTTAATCCATCTCTGATATCAGGAATCGCCCTGCCGATAATAACACTCATAGAGTAGGCAAGATAAGACTCCCTCATCTCATTTTCAATTGTTACTTGTTCTATATGATCTAATTTTTTATTTTCATTATCCATTTTTTTATCCTATACGATTTTATACATCAAGATTTTTAACATTTAAAGCGTTTTCAAGGATGAATTCTCTTCGTTTTATTGAATCACTACCCATCAAGGTGTCAAATACTATCTCACTTTCAACAATATCGTTAATATCAACTTGTAGCAGAGTTCTTGCCTCAGGGTCCATAGTTGTTTCCCATAATTGACTGGGATTCATTTCACCAAGCCCCTTATATCTCTGTATATAAAGACCTTTTTTAATCCTGTCAAAAAGATGAGCGACAAGTTCATCTTTGTTCTCAATAATAGTTTCATCATTGCCAATATTTACCGTAAAAGGAGGCTGAGGATATTCCTTCAATTTTTCATAAGTTATATTCACTTCAGAAAATTCCGGACCAGTCAAATAACTCCAATCTATTATTTTATTCATTGTAACACCATTTAATTCATAACCAAGGTCAATGGTATAGGTTGAATATTCTTCATCAAAATTCATTTCTGCCTTTTTACAATTATCCTCTTTCTTTAATTGTTCAAGAATATCTTCGGTTAGTTTTTTGTCTTTTAAACTTGCCTCATCTCTAATTAATTCAATTAAAACAGTTATAAGATTTCTTGGCATTCCTCTCTTTTCAAGATCATTAATTATCTGTGTGTTTTTATTTATCAACTTAACAAATCTTCTTAATTCTTTACCATCAAGAGTTTTTGCCTCTCCATTATCTTCATAATGAATGACGACTTCTTCAGATATTTTTTTTAATAGATAGTTTTCCAGCTCTTTCTCGTTTTTTATATATCTCTTTGACTTTCCTTTCTTAACAAGAAATAGAGGCGGTTGTGCCAGATATACATAACCCTTCTCAATAAGCGGTTTCATATGCCTGAAAAAGAATGTCAATATTAATGTCCTGATATGAGAACCATCAACATCAGCATCTGTCATTATTATTATCTTATGATATCTAAGCTTTTCAATATTAAAGTTTTCCTGCCCAATACCGACACCAAGAGCGGCAATAATTGTCTTTATTTCCATGTTTTCGAGCATTTTTGAGGCCGTAGCCTTCTCAACATTTAAAATCTTACCTTTTAATGGGAGAATTGCCTGATACTTTCTATCTCTACCCTGTTTAGCAGAACCACCAGCTGAATCACCCTCAACAACATATATTTCACTTAGAGCAGGGTCTTTAGACTGACAATCTGCCAATTTACCGGGAAGAGAAGTTGATTCAAGTAAGCTGGATTTTCTTATAAGGTCTTTAGCCTTTCTCGATGCTTCCCTTGCCTGAGCTGCGATAAGAGCCTTTCCAATAATTTGTTTTGCAATAGGTCCATTCTCTTCTAAATACTGCATGAGTTTTTCATTAACAGAAGACTCTACCTGACCCTTAACCTCTGAATTCCCAAGTTTCGCCTTTGTCTGACCTTCAAATTGGGGGTCTATTATTCTTACTGAAATTACAGCGACAAGACCTTCTCTGACATCATCTCCGGAAAAACTTCCTTTAAAATCCTTAGAAAG
>JAOZTV010000560.1 GCA_029939015.1 Candidatus Aminicenantota bacterium | reverse complement strand
TTAACTCATTTCTCACAATTTATAATTTTCTAAAAAAAGAAAGACTTGAATTAGATTCAGATAATAATAAAATTGCAAATAATCTTAAAAAATGTGAAGAAAGAATTGAAAATATTTTATCTGGTTTTTAGATATATTATTTTATGTAATATGTAGGGGCTTCCCTTGTGGATGCCCTCTTTTTTTATAAAAGTGGGCGAACACATAGGTTAGCCCCTACTCTGGTGTCTTAATATCCTTAAATAGTTTTATTATATTATTAATATTACTATTGCCAGCTGACTTAATTGCTTCAATGTTTTTTTTTTGTATTTGAAGAAATATTTCTTTTCTATAAATTGATACATTTTTGGGTGCATCTATTCCAATTTCAACAAAGTTTTTTCCTGTTTTAAGTACTCGCACCTCAATATTATTACCAATAATAATACTCTCGTCTTTTTTTCTATTTAGAACAAGCATTTTATTTTTGCTCCGAAGGCAAAAAGGACTTAAATGAACCATTTTTTATTAAAGGTTCTTCTATATCATAATTATCGTTTAATAAAAGTACCTGTTTAGCAGCCTTTGTTTTAATATTAATAATAATTGGTGCTCTGAGGTTTACAGTAATATTTTCAATATTATTTGAAAAAACCACAATAGAGACTATAAAAAAATCACTGTCATCTTTAACATTCAATGATTTTAAATCATCGTTTGATATATTATAATCATATTCCTTATCAACAAAAAAAGGATTGATAACTATTAAACTAAAATCAGGATCTTCTGTTGATTGAAGATAATTAAAAGGTAAAAAATCTTCTTTTTCGATAAAAATAAATTCTTTTTTATCTGTAATCCCTATAATCCCCTCATCAAACTTAATAACACTTTCTTCAGCATACTCAATCTTACCTAATAATTTTGAATTTATTTCCATATATAATTTTACATAATTTATAAAATAATTACAAGTAATAATAATCTTATTTGAAAAATAATAATGACCATTATGTATTTTAAATGAATATTAAAAGATTATATTCCCCAAATAGTAAATTTTTCTTCTTTATATTCAATTTCTTTTCTATATAGTTTATTACGCCATTCTTTTTTTATTTTATCTCTGTCAAAGATTATTATATGATTTTCAGTTGAGTTTAATTTATCAGCATACTCAAAGGTCTGCTCTAATGCCTTTTTTTCTATTTTTTCAATACTTTTAGTGTTTTTTGAATAAATCTTTAATTCAATCACAACTCTCTGTTCTACCTTACCGGTTTTCCACTTCAACATAAGGTCTGTCCTGCCTCTTCCAAGTCCATACTCTCTTAAAACAAGACCGT
>JAOZTV010000246.1 GCA_029939015.1 Candidatus Aminicenantota bacterium | reverse complement strand
GGTTTAAACCAATTTACTGGCTGCATGGGCTTCCATTTTTATTATTCAATATGTATTTTTTCTTAAATCATTACTCTTCAGGTTTTGCTGAAAACGGAATTATTTTCAATATAAACTATGAAATGGTTTATCTTTTTAAGACTTATTTTTATATAACTGGCAGCTCAATTTATATTGTATTGTCACTTTCTAAATTAAAGAAGCATAAAAAAAATATATCCAAAAACTTTTCATATACAGAGAAGATAGACCTTATCTGGTTAAATTATGTTGTTAAAGGGGCTGGAGTTGTCGTAATTGTATTATTGTTTACTCATTTATTCGACAAGTATCCTACTTATACTTATACTAAGTTAAATTATATAATTTTTACAGCATTAATTGTTTATAATTTTTTTCTTGCCTATTTTGGATTAAAACAGCAGAACATTTTTACGATAAAACCTCCTTACAAAAATAAAACTGATGAATTTATAACAACTGATTCGGTTAATAAAAAGAAACGTTATAAGAATTCTGTATTAACTGAAGATGAATCACAAAAATACCTTATACAGCTTAAGGAGCTTTTTGAAAAAGATAAACCCCATCTTGATAGTGAACTGAATCTCAAGGAAACAGCTGTTTTTTTAAATATCTCTACCAATCACCTCTCTCAGGTTATAAATGAACAATTAAACATAAATTTCTTTGAATTTGTTAATAATTACAGAATTAAAGAAGCAAAATCCCGTCTTTGTGATCCAAAATATGAAACTTTAACCTTATTGGCTATTGCTTATGATAGTGGATTTAATACAAATTCCAGTTTCAACAGAGTATTTAAAAAAACTACAGGGTTTACTCCTTCACAATACATTAAACAAACAAAAAAAATACGTTAACATTTTATATCTTTTATTTTGATTATTTAAAGCTTTAAAATTTGAAATTTTTCAGAATAAATATTTCCTATCCTATAGGATAGGTTGAATTCATTTGTTCTTTAAATTATTATCAAAGATAAATTTAAATTATAAGGAGGAATATATGAAAAAATTTCAAAGTTTTATTTTTATGCTTTTTTTTATGTTTATCAGTGCGCAATTAATAATGGCGCAAACTGGTAGTAGTGTAAAAGGTATAATTAAGGATGAAAGGGGAAATACCATGCCCGGTGTTCTTGTTATTATTGAAGGGACTGTCTTTAAAACATTCTCTACTGAAACCGGTTCTTATTTACTGAAAAATATACACGCAGGTGAATACAGGATAAAAGCTTCCCTTGATAGTTTCGAGACTGTTATAAAAAAAATTACCATTACTGATGGTAAAACTATTGAATTGTTTTTTGTCTTAAAAGATGCTATTTTTAAAAAATATTCAATTCAGGTAACAGCAACCAAACGATCTGAAGATCTTCAGGATGTTTCCCAATCAATTTCGGCGATCACCGGCACTGATCTGGAAGCGAGGGGAATAACTGATACAACTACTTACATTGAAACACTACCTGGGGCAACAACAATTCAACTTGATCCAACAAAAACGAGTATAATTCTCAGAGGTGTAGCTCCCCTTGGAGGTTCTGCATCTACAGTTGGATACTATATTGGTGAAGCTCCAGTAACCGCAGGTTGGCAAACTCCTTCAGGATCATCTTTTGATGTGGAACGAATAGAAGTTTTACGTGGTCCGCAAGGTACGCTTTATGGAGAAGGCTCAATGGGTGGAACCGTAAAAATTATTCCTAATAAACCCAATGTAAGTCAACTGCAATTTCAGTTCGATCCACAGTTATCATTTACAAGCAACGGTGGTCTAAATCAACAGTATAATGCTATGGTCAATGTACCGATAATTGAAAACAAACTTGCAATTCGTACAATCGCTTATTACCAAAATGATGAAGGGTATTTTTATAATGTTGGATTGGATTCTTATGCTAACACCTTTGAAAAACTTGGAGGGCGTGTTGCATTAAGGTATATCGCAAATGACAAATTGTATTTTACTGCATCTGCAATATATAATAAGGGCAAAACTGGTGGCAGATTTGTGTCAAATACAGATTACGAGCAGACTTCTTCTAGAGCTGAGCCCATGACTGACGAATATTCAGTTTATTCACTAACTGCCAATTATGGTTTTTCTTTTGCTGATTTAACAATTACCGGAACTTATTTCAAGCAAAACTGGAATGAAGATTCTGACATGGCTGATATAATTCCTACAGTAAATGGTCTCTTTGGTATGTTTGGTTTTTCTCCAAGAACCGCAGTATTCCTGAATCGCTTTCAGGAAAGTACATCAAGCACTGTAGAAGCTCGTCTGGTATCAACAACATCAGGACCTTTTAAGTGGACCGCAGGAGTTTTTTATAAAAAATTCAAATCAGATTTTTACTCTAATTCAGATTCATTGCCGACATTTACTCAGCCTGATATCGATTTTGTATCCGGATATATACTTGGGACACCGCCAGGAACTATTGTAGGGACATTTTATGAAACTTCAATCGAAGAACCGGAACAAATTGCAGTATTTGGAGAATTAAGTTATGATATAACACCCAAATTAAATTTATTAGGCGGATTACGTGTGTTTAATGAAACAAATTATTTAGAGAGCACTTCTGATGGAGTGTTCAGTGTTTTAACAACCGGGAGAATGCCTGAAACTCTTATTCAGGAAAGTGATGAAACTATTGTAAATCCAAAAGTCACTTTGACTTATAAAGTTTCTGATAATATTCTTACTTATGTCAATGCAGCCAAGGGTTTTAGAAGGGGTGGTTTAAACGTATCTGTAGCTGTTTTTGAAAATGCTAACAAAGCATATAAGTCTGAAACTTTATGGAATTACGAACTTGGTTTAAAAACAAGTTCTGATGATGGAAAACTGGTCGCAAATGCAGCATTCTATTATAATGTCTGGACTGATATGCAGGTAACAACCCAAACACTGGCAGGCATGGAATTAACAGAAAATGTGGGGAAAGCACATACAACTGGTGTTGATGGAGAAATAAACTGGAGGCCTATAGAGGGTTTACTTTTATCAGTAAACGGGAATTATACAGTAGCCGAAACAGATATTGACATTGAAGCACATGGTGGCATGATTCCATCAGGAACGCCATTGCCATTAATACCAAAGTTGACTTTGAATATGTCAGCTCAGTATCGTATTGCGTTATCAAATGACTTTTCTATAACTCCACGTATTGATTATAAATATACAGGAGATAGAAAAACTTCAGTTCCGGATTTTGTTAATGGCGAAGAATTACCTGCAAATAATGTGATTAATCTAAGATTTAATCTTGATTATAAAGGGTATAAAGTATATCTATTTGTAAATAATTTAACCGATGATAGACTTATGATGAATTATTTTTATAACGATCCAAATGTAGGTAAGGTTTATTATATGGGTCGTCCACGTACAGTTGGTTTAAACTTTAGCTATAGCTTCAATTAAGAATTAATTTTTGAATTAGCGAAAAGTATTTGACAAGGCGGTCTGTAATAAAACAGACCGTTTTCATACAACAGATTCTAGTTTCTGTATAGGTAATAAGATAGTTTAATTAAGATTAATACCAGATATTTTTTTCAGCCATCAGCTGTTGTGTTTCATCTAATTTTTCTTTGTATTCTTCACCGCCTAGTTTTATAAAACTGTGAATTATCGCAATTGCAATGTTAAAAGCTCCGATAGTTGAACTATAAACAAATTCACCAGGTAAACCTGTTATGAGTTTGTGGTCAGCACTTTGAAGTAATGTTGAAACTGTACTGTCCGTAATCACAACAGTTGTTGCTCCATTTGCTTGTGCTTTTTTCAGTGATTCGCCAGTTATTTTATCAAGTCCTTCTCCAAAACTAATCCCAATAACTACATCACCAGGCTTACAATGACGAATAAAATCAAACAAGAAGATGTTAACAGTCATGATTTCTAAAACACCAGGATGGTAAGTTCGTAATTCACCACCTAGAAAACCTGCAATTGCTCTTGATGAGGGTAATAGACCAATAATGTATGTTCTGTCAGAATCATGAATTAATTTAGAAACGGTTTCTATATCTTTCACGCTTATGTTGGCAACAGTATCATTTAAGACTTCGATGTTTTTTAACATTGATTTTTTAATCAAATCCCCATTGCTGGAATCATCTTCCAAAGATTCTAGAATGATCTCATAAGGATTATTTTTTTTTCTAAATGTATTTTTCTTATCCTGCTTTAATTCAGTATACCCTTTATATCCAAGTTCTTTTGAGGCACGAACAATTGTTGCAGGGTTCACATCAAGTTTTTTTGCCAAATCTCGAGATGTAGATATTGCAACATCATCAGGGTTATCAGTTAAATACTTTATTACTCTTCGTAATTTTTTAGGAATTGCTTCTAGGTCTTTTTCCATCATATAACTCTTTTATTTAAAGTATCACTAAACACAATTAAATTAGCTATTAATTTTTGTAAAAGTAATAAAAAAGTTTCATTTTGTTGCATTAAGTGTTAGAAAAAATACAAAAATGTATATTTGTATTAATTTAATACTTTTCCGACATTCCAGTTTTTCATTAAACACTACAATTATACTTTTATTTCAGAAGTACTTATTTATTATTTTTTTGCCTTCAATACACAACCCTTATCTGAAGATTGAACAAGATGCGGATATATTTTTCCAAGAAATCCGGTAGTGATTTTCAATTCAGGAGATTTCCAT
>JAOZTV010000245.1 GCA_029939015.1 Candidatus Aminicenantota bacterium | reverse complement strand
TCAATCGCTTTACTTGTTATAACGGACATCTTGGACATTTCGCTACAATTTTGATAAAAATTTTAGGTATAAAATTATATTTGACAAATTCGGGCTTAAATGTTAATATAATTTTTAAATAAATGAGGTAAAAAACATGAAAAGAAGTGAAAAAGAACATTTAAAGGAAGATCCGTTTAAAATATTTATTGCTAACGCTATTGAAACAATTAAAGAATCTAAAAGAATTGTAATAACCGGTGTTATTATACTTGCTGTTTTAATAACAATTATTCTTGTATTTTTACATTTTAAATCTGAGGCTCAAATAAAGGCTAATATTAATTTCCAAGAAATAGTTAAAATTATGGATTCAAAAAAGACAGCTGATGAAAAAATTAATGAATTAAAAAAAATTGAAAGTAATAGTGGAATAAATGGGATTTCTAAACTAAATATTGCATCTCTTTACTTTATGAAACAAGAGTATAAAAAAGCAGAAGAAACCTTAGCTTCCTTTTCAAGCTCAATTGACATTTTAGATGAAAAAAAAACAATCTTACAATCAGAAATTTTTGAAGCTCAGGATAAAAAAGAAGAGGCATTAGCTCTCTTATCAAAACTTATAAAAAAAGATATTATGGAAACTCCTAAAGATTCTGTTTTACTAAAAATTGCAAAACTTCAAAAAGTTCTAAATAAAAAAGAAGAGGCTATAAAAACCCTGAAAGGGCTTATAAAAGATTTTCCTAAATCATTTGCTGTGAACAAATATGCCGGTCAATATGGAATGCCAATAGACGGAGCAGGTGAAGCAAATGATCTTTTAAAAGAATTGGAAGGAAATAAAGTTCTCACTCCTAAGAAAAAATAATTAATTCTAAATAAATTTTAGGGACTGACCTTTCTGTCCCTTTAGATTTTAGCTAATCCTTTAATTTTTTATCAAAACCATAATATTATAAAAGACAAAACTATTGAGTTGAATGATGAATAATCACAAAATTTAGAAATGAATTTTTTGATTGATAAAAAAAAAGGGCGAACACTCAGGTTCGCCCCTACTATAAACTAAAAACTAATAACTATAAACTAAATTAAACCCAGCCTCTTAGTTTACTTGCTTCAGCTACTCTTGAGATAGCTATCATATATGCTGCATCTCTCATAAATATATTTTTCTTTTTAGCTAAATTATAAACTGCATGGAAGGCACTTGTCATTTTTTGATCAAGCTTTGTTAGAACTTCTTCTTTTTCCCAGAAATAGTTCATATTACATTGAACCTGTTCAAAATAACTAACTGTTACTCCACCTGCATTTGCAAGAAAATCTGGAACAACAAAAATTCCTTTTTCAAAGAAAAATTTATCTGCTTCAGGAGTAGTTGGTCCATTAGCTCCTTCTACAACAAATTTAACTCTTGGTTTAATTGCTTTAATTGTTTCTGCATTAACCTGATTTTCTAAAGCTGATGGGAACAAGATGTCAACATCCTGTGCAATCCACTTATCTCCACTAAGAACACTATAACCTAGTTCTTTTGCTTTGTCTTTATCAATTCCACCAAATTTATTTGTAATCCCTCTTAATTCTTCAAGATCAATACCATCTTCTTTTACAAAGCTATATGAAGTCTGATCTTCCTGATCCCAGCTTGATACACAAATAGTTTTTCCACCATATTGGTGATAAAGTTCAATTGCATACTGAGAAACATTTCCAAATCCCTGAAATGAAGCAGTTGTACTTTTAGTATCAACCTTATGTTCTTTTAAAGCTTCTCTTAATGTATAAACAGCACCATATCCAGTAGCTTCTGTTCTACCAAGTGAACCACCACTGCCAACTGGTTTACCTGTAATAAATCCAGGAAATTTCCCACCCATTATTTTTTCATACTCATCCATCATCCATAACATATGCTGTGCATTAGTCATAACATCTGGAGCTGGAACATCCTGTAATGGACCAACATTTCTTACGATTTGTCTTACCCAGCCTCTACAGATTAATTCCTGTTCTCTCATTGATAGATTATGTGGATCACAAATAACTCCACCCTTACCACCACCAAGTGGAATGTCAACAACAGCACATTTCCATGTCATCCATGTTGCAAGTGCTCTAACTGTATCAATAGTTTCCTGTGGGTGAAAACGAATACCACCTTTACCTGGACCTCTTGCATCATTATGTTGTACTCTAAACCCTTGAAAAACTTTGTAGGAACCATCATCCATTCTTATTGGAATAGTAAAATGATACTCTCTACTTGGTGTTCTTAATAATTCTTTTGTACCCTGATCCAATCCTAATTGTTCAGCAACTTCATCAAACTGATGCTGTGCCATTTTAAAAGCATTAAATGATTTATCTGACATATTTATCTCCTCTCCCTTCATTATAATGATAGGGCATTATTTATTAAACAGAAAACAAATGGTTAATAAATAAATTTATTTAATACTTATTTTATAGTATTATATTCCAAAATTCAATACTAAAATTAATTTTTTTTTTTATATTCTTGCCTTTTTTTTATATAAGATATAAAATCTATTAATGGATAAATCAGAAAGACTTGAAGCATATTTTACAGCTATTGATATAAAAAAAATCAAAGGCAATTCAATGCTAAACTTTGACTTGTATATTAAAAATGATAAAAATTTTATACTTTATAAAAACAGAAATCTTGTATTAAAATTTGACGAACTACAGAGGTTATACGATAAAAATTTAGAAAATTTTTACATTCACAATAAAGACACAAAAAACTTCAGATCTTATCTTGAAACCAATATTGGAGAAATGCTGGAATCAGAAAATATTCCAGTTCAAAAAAAAGCAGAGGTTCTTTTTGAATCAGCTGTAAATGTTGTAGAAGATATATTTAATAACCCAAGATCAGGTGAAGCCATCCAAAGATCAAAAGAGATGGTAGGACATACCGTCAACTTTATAGTTTCTGCCCCAAATGCCTTTGTTAATCTAATGAAAATCAGACGATATGATTATTATACATTTACTCATTCAGTTAATGTATGTACTTTTTTAGTATCTCTTGCTCAAAAATTTAATATCACAGATAAACAAACTTTAAAAGAAATTGGTGAGGGAGGATTATTACACGATCTGGGTAAAAGCATGATATCCTCGTCAATAATAAATAAAAATGGAAAATTAACCAAGGCTGAATTTGATGAGATAAAAAACCACCCAGCATACGGAGTAAAAATTGCAAAAGAAACAAGGGATATTACAGACGTAAGCTTATCAATAATTGGTCAACATCATGAAAAAGTAACAGGAAGAGGCTATCCAAAAGGATTGCAAAGTAGCGAATTGAACATATTTGCAAAAATGGCAAGTATTGTTGACGTATATGATGCAATTACAACCAATCGTTCATATTCTAATGCAAAAAGCCCTATGGAAGCAGCTCAGTTCTTGATTAAAATAAAAGATGAGTTTGACAATAAAATATTAATGACTTTTATTAAGATGTTAGCGGTGCAGTAAAAGATATGCAATAGGCAAGTAGGCAGAGAGGCAAAGAGTTGAACCATTTAAGACATTTTATAAGAGCTTGCTACTTGCCTCCCTGCCTCATTGCCTCTTTGCCTTACTAAAAAAAAGGAGACATAATGAAAAAAGCTTTAATAAGTGTTTTTTATAAAGATGGAATTGATATTATTGCCAAAGATTTAACAAATTCTGGTTGGGAAATTATTTCAACTGGTGGTACTTCTAAATTTCTTCGAGAAAACAATATTCCGGTAACTGATGTATCAGAGATAACAAAATTTCCTGAAATATTAGATGGTAGAGTAAAAACACTTCATCCTCTTATCTTTGGTTCAATTCTTGCAAAAGATAGTAAAGAACATTTAGATCAACTTAAAGAATATAATATTGAAAAATTTGATTTAGTTATTGTAAATTTCTATCCCTTTGAAGATGCATTACAAAGCAAAGACAAAGGAGACGATTTTATGGTTCAAAACATCGATATTGGTGGTCCATCAATGGTAAGAGCTGCTGCTAAGAATTTTAATAATACAATTGTCATTACTGATAAAAATGATTATATTTCAATAATAACAAAAATATTAGATTCAGAAATCACATTTGAAGACAGAAGAAAATTAGCTCAAAAAGCATTCTCATATACATCATTCTATGACTCTCTAATTGCCGATTATTTTATTAATAATGAAGTAGTAAATACTCCAGATTATTATGGCGTATCAGGAAGAAAAAAACAGGAGCTCAGATATGGAGAAAACCCACATCAAAATGCCGCCCTATATATAAATGATTTAAACTCTCCTTTAAATAATTATAAACAATTAAATGGCAAAGAGCTTTCATTTAATAATATCCTTGACCTCTCTATGGTGTATGAATTAGTCAACGTATTTATGGGTTCTAAAGATAATTTTTCTGTTATTGTAAAACACCAAAACCCATGTGGAGCTTCATTAAAAACAAATTGTATTGAAGCTTTTAAATCAGCCTTTGCAGGAGACCCAAAATCATCTTTTGGTGGAATTGTCGGCTTTAATAAAATCGTTGACTTAGAAACTGCAAAAGAAATGTCAAAGATATTTTTTGAAGTAATTATTGCACCTGAATTTGAAACAGATGCTCTGGAATTATTAAAAGAAAAGAAAAATTTAAGAATTATTCAGATGAATTTTGGATATATTGAAAATAGGGATATAAAAATCATTCCAGGTGGTTTT
>JAOZTV010000029.1 GCA_029939015.1 Candidatus Aminicenantota bacterium | reverse complement strand
ATTTATTTTCTTTTTTTTACCTGTATTTTTGTTAATAAAGTTCTTTATTGATAAAAGCAAAAGAAATGGATTTTATCTCATATCGGGATTTCTATTTTATTTTGCCAGTGCCGGTGCATATCTTTCATTATTAATTACATCAATTATAGTAAATTATTTATTGGGTTTATTGATAGACTTTGGATTGAAAAAGAAAAAAATTCTATCTAAATTATTTTTTCTATTAGGTTTGTCTTTTAATTTAGGATTACTGTTTTATTTTAAGTATTTTAATTTCTTCATAAATAACATCAATAGTTTATTTGAAATTTCCCCTGCTGTTAAATCAATTAGTCCAGATAGTTTCCCAATTGGCATTTCTTTTTTCACGTTCCTTGGCTTATCTTATATTATAGATGTATATAGAAAAACTTCAAAAGTAAATAAAAATATTCTTGAACTTGGATTATATATTTCGTTTTTCCCAAAAATTTTGATGGGTCCAATTACACTTTATAATAGTTTTAACCCTCAATTAAATTGTAATGCAGAGCGAAAGACAAACTATTATAAGGGCATTAAACGTTTTATCATAGGACTTGGAAAAAAAGTACTAATTGCCGATTCAATATCTAAGCTCGTAGAACCGATATTTAATATACCTGCAAACGAATTAACGTTTTCACTTAGCTGGATAGGAGCAATTTCATACACATTGCAAATCTATTTTGACTTTTCTGGATATTCAGATATGGCAATAGGACTTGGCAAAATACTTGGATTTGAAATCCCTGAGAACTTCAACTATCCTTATGTATCAAAATCAATTAAAGAATTCTGGAAAAGATGGCATATAACCCTTGCAGCCTGGCTTCAAGCCTATCTCTTTTTACCAATTGCATATCTTGTTATGAGGAAAATAAAAGGGGACAGAATATTTTTTATTAAAACAGAAAATTTTGCTTATTTTACCGGAGCATTTTTTACAATGCTCCTATGTGGATTATGGCATGGTGCAAACTGGACATTTATTGTATGGGGAACATACTATGGAATTATACTAATTATTGAACATGGCTTAATTGGAAAGTTTTTAAAAAAAAGAGTAAAAAAAACATTTCGTATTGCATATAGTCTATTATTGATAATTATAGGCTGGGTAATTTTCAGGTCTGAATCTCTATCTTATGCTTTAGAATATATTTCAACCATGTTTGGTTTCGGGATTGGGGATGGAATTATTTATTATCCAGAACTATATTTGAACAGAGAAACAATTTTTTTTATAATAATAGGTATATTAGGTTCTTTCCCACTAATTCCGACTATAACAGAAAAATATTCAAAACTCTCTCTTTCATATAAAAAAGGATTTTATCAAAAAAGGTTTAACAACATTTATAATTACTCAAAAGACCTTGTATTATTCTTAATCTTTTTATTATCAATAATAACAATTACGGCAAGCACATATAACCCATTTATTTATGCAGGGTTTTAGCTAATACTCTTAATTATTGTTTTTTTAGCAGCAAGATTAAAAAAAATATAAAATAGTTGAATATATATATAATTATATGTATAATAATATAGGAGGTGGGTATGGGCAGACCAAAAATGATTTTTACTTTAGATGACGGTATTATTAATGAGCTTAATAAAGTATCAAAAGAGTTAAAAGAAAAAAAAAGTCACATAGTAGAAAAGGCTTTAACACTATACTTTGACATGCTTGATGTTAAAATTGCTGACAAAAGAATGAAAGATATCAAGGAAGGAAGATCGAAATTAATACCTGCAGAAGATGTTTTTAATGAACTTGGCTTGTGACTTATAAAATATTTTTTGAAGAGAAAGCAAAAAAAGAGTTATCCAAGATAGATAAACCTTTTCAAAAACTTATAGCAGAAAAAATAAAACAGCTCTCAGAAAACTTTGATTTAATGACAAACAATCTTACTAAGTTAAAGGGTAAATATGATTATTACAGACTGAGAATTGGAAAATATAGAGTGATATTTCATAAAGATGATGAAAAAATAATCATTACTATTGTAAGAGTTGGACATAGAAAAAACATATATGAAAAACTTTAAATAAAAAAATATTTTAGCCAATATATTTACAAGTATCTTCATTTAATATATCATTATGAAATGAAAAACAATAAAGCATTAAACTCTATTTTAGACACGATTGGCAATACTCCATTAGTCAGACTTAATAAGATTACAGAAGAATTAAGAATAAACAAAAACATTGAAATCTTTGCAAAGATTGAATATTTAAACCCTATGGGAAGCATTAAGGACAGAATAGCTAAATATATGATCGAAAAAGCTGAAAAAGAGGGTAAAATAAAGAAAGGACAGACAATAGTTGAAAATTCATCTGGCAATACTGCTCTTGGCTTGGCTCTTATAGCAATTCAAAAGGGTTATAAATTAAAAGTTATTGTACGGGATACCATGAGCAAAGAAAAAGTACATAAATTAGAATCACTTGGAGTTGATATTGTTTTTGCCAACACCTCACTTCCACCTGAATCACCGAATAGCTATAATAATATAACAGCAAAAATAGTTAAAGAAACAAAAAATGTTTTTTTTCCTGACCAGCATAATAATATGGATAATAATAACACACATTACTATACAACAGGACCTGAAATTTGGGAGCAGATGGAAGGCAAAATTGATTATTTTATTGCTGGAATGGGAACTGGAGGAACAATTGGAGGTGTTGCAAAATTCTTAAAAGAAAAGGATTCAAATATTAAAGTAATTGCAGTTGATCCTATTGGTTCAATATTCTATGATTATTTTTATTCTAAAAAAATCATAACACCAAGTCCATACATGATTGAAGGGCTTGGCGATGAATTTCTTATAAAAACAGCTGATTTTTCAAATATTGATGATATAATAAAAATCACTGACAAAGATGCATTCTTAATGGCAAGAAAACTTGTTAAAATAGAAGGACTTCTTGGTGGTGGTTCAAGTGGAGCAGCAATATGGGCGATATCTGAGTTTGTAAAAAAACTATCAAAACCTGCACGAATAGTTACAATACTTCCTGATGGCTCATCAAGATATCTGAGTACAATATTTAACGATAATTGGATGAAAGAGAAGGGGTTTATATAAAGATAGGCAATAAGTAACCTTATAAGAGATTTTATAATATATTAGGTTTGAAGGGAGAAGAAATATGAGACATCACATATTTGGTTTTGTTTTAATAGTACTTATTATTTTACTGTTTGGCTGTACTGATAATAGTATAAAAAACCCTGAGCAAATAGGTAAGCAGGTTTTTAAAATTTTAAAAAATTTTGATATGGGCAAAGAGTGTTTTATTGAAAATTTCATATCTATTGAAGAAATACATCAGCTTGCTACAAATACAGAGGTAGTGAAACAGGAAGGCACGAGAAAAGACATGGCTGCTATGGTTAAGAAAAATTGGATTGGCAGGCTTGCTAATAAATACGAACGAATAGAAAAAAACGGAAAAAAACATAAAATAGACTGGCAAACAATAGAATACTCAGACTTTATTTATAAAATCAAAAATGATGAAGGCATAAGAGGCTGTAAAGGAGAATTATATTTTAAATCTCAGGGTCAATCATATGAAATTCAAGTATCTTCAATTTATAACGGCAAAGAATATAAATTAGTAAAAATAGAACGTATTAAAAAACAAAAATAAAAACGCCCTAGCACATTCTATACATATTTCAAGTTGTACTTTAAATATGTATAGAAACACACTTTAATGTAAACTCATTTTTCACTAAAATATTTTTTTTTATTTTTTATGTTGACAGAACGACATTTGTCGTCTATGATTATGTTGACGACATAAGTCGACATCTAAGGAGGTTTAATGAAAAAGGGACTCCCAAAATTATCTGATGGCAATCTGGAGATAATGAAAATTATCTGGGATATGAACGAAGCATCAGTATTAATGGTTCTAAATGAAATAAATAAACATAGACAAAAAAAAATTGGACGGACTTCTGTACTTGTGCAATTAACCCGTTTAAGAGAATATGGATGGCTAAAAACAAGAAAAGAAGGACGGACTTTTTATTATTCAGCAACAATTAATAAAAAAACTGCCACACAGAACATAGTTTATGATATTAAAGAAAGAGTTTTTGGTGGTTCACATTCAGATATGATTCGACATTTATTTGATGATAAAAATATTTCTAAATCAGAATTGGATGAAATAAAAACAATGATAAATGATTATGATAGAGGAAAATAATGAACTTATTTGAACTTTTAAATAACCCACAAATTGCAGAATGGTTTTTCAATATTTTTATTAAATCAACAATAATAATTCTGGTAGGTTTTTTTATTATAAAACATATCCCAAAACAAAAAGCCCCATTGATAAGTAGAATTTCTTTAGTAATAATTTTAATGATATTAATCATTCCGGGCTTTTCAATTATTGATAATCTAATAAAAAACTTTAATATTAATGCTGATAAAATCCATTTAATTAGCAACGAATATATCATTGTAAGTCTTGAAGATAATTCTATAGACACCCAAACAGGGAAAGCATTAAATATTATTGTATTATTTAATATTATAGGTTTTATCTGGACATTTGTTTTTTTTTATAAAACATTACAAATTTTGCATAAAATATATTATTTATACAAATTTAAAAATACATTATTAAACAAAAAAGCACCTTTATTAAAGCACATATTTCCTGAAATTTTCAAATATAAAACTTTAATTGAACCAACTATCTATCTGTCATCAACAATTCACAGCCCAATTACATTTGGATTCTTTAAACCTGCAATTGTCATTCCTGAAGAACTATATATTAATTTAGATAAAAATGAGCTTAAAAGTATAATTTTCCATGAGATGTCACATATAGTTCGTAAGGATAATCTCTCAGGACTTGTTCAACAAATAGCAATAGCTTTCTATTGGTGGAATCCTTTCTTATACATAATAAATAGAGAATTCTCAATTGCAAGTGAGTATATTTGCGATAATAACGCAATTAAAGCAACCAGCCCTAAGCTCTATGCCAAAACAATTGTTTCACTAATAGAAAAAACAAAAACATTAAATGAAATGCCAGGTATAGCAGGGATTTCTTCGTCACATATAAATTTAAAAGATAGAATAAAAATAATAATTCAAAAGGAGCGTAAAATGGAAACTAAATTAAAAAATTATTTAACAGTTATTATTGTCATCATTTCAATTATTATACTAGGTTTATTATCTGGTCAAAAGTTCGTATTTGCAAAAGAAAAAACCACAAAACCTGAAGTTAAAATAATTAAGGTTGAGAAAAAAAGTGATAACACAGACAAAAAACCACAATCACTTAATATTTCAATTAAACAAGCAAAAAAAACAAAACATGTAAACCCTATATATCCTCAGGAAGCATTAAAAGCAAGAATACAAGGTATAGTACACTTAAATACCATTGTAAATATTGAAGGTAAAATAACAAAATGTGAAATTATAAGTGGTCATCCCTTACTTAATGACGCAGCAATACATGCTGTAAAGCAATGGGAATATAAACCTTTTATAAAAGATGGCAAAAAAATTCCAGTCAATTTCAAAGTAACAATAAACTTCACAGGTATTAATAAATTGAATAATATTAAAAAAATAACATTAAAACAAGCCAAAAGAAAAAAATATGTAGCACCAGTATTTCCTGAGGTTGCAAAAAAGGAAAAACTTTCAAGCAAGGTTGTTCTGGAAGCAACAACAAATAAAGAGGGTAAGGTAGTAAATTGTAAAGTTATTTCAGGTCATCCAGTTTTTAATCAGGCAGCTATAGACGCTGTAATGCAATGGGAATATGGATCTTATCTAGTAAATGGAGAAAAAAAAGGTGTAAAATTCACAGTAGAAGTAAACTTTACAAATTCAAAAGATGAAGGAAAATAATAGTTTATTGAATTATACATAGTACAAGTTGTACTTAAACCTAAATTAATTTAGGTTTAAATATGTATAGAAATATCGTTTAATTTCTGTTTTTTTTATAATAATTTATTAATTTATTAGTTGACTCATCGTGTTGTAACTTTTCAGAAAAATTATATTTTAGTTCTGGAAGGATTTTTTTTGCAAGTACCTTTCCTAATTCTACACCCCATTGATCAAAAGAGTATATATTCCATAGAATGCCCTGAGTGAAAATTTTATGCTCGTACATTGAAATCAATTGTCCGAATGTGTAAGGTGTCAGTTTATTAAATAGAATTGTGTTTGTTGGTCTATTACCTTCAAAAACTTTAAATGGGATAAGCTCTTTTTCAATATTTTCTTGTTTTAATTCGTCTATACTTTTTCCAAAAGCCAGAGCTTCGGTCTGGGCAAAATAATTTGCCATAAGTTTTTCGTGATGATCGTCTGTGCTATTTGTTGGATTGATATATCCTATAAAATCAGATGGTATTATTTTTGTCCCCTGATGAATTAATTGATAGAAAGCATGCTGCCCATTTGTTCCCGGTTCACCCCAGATAATAGGACCTGTGCTGTAATTTACCTTATTCCCGTTTCTATCTATTGATTTACCGTTAGACTCCATATCCCCCTGCTGAAGATAAGCAGGAAAACGATGTAAATATTGACAATAAGGAAGAACTGCATGAGTATCAAATTCAAAGAGATTATTATACCAGAATCCGAGCAAGCCCATTAATACAGGTATGTTTTCATTTAATGGTTTATGTCTAAAATGGTTATCCATTGAATTAAATCCCTTTAACATCTCATAAAACTTGTCGTATCCAATAGATATCATTGTTGAAAGACCAATTACAGAGGTCAAAGAATACCTGCCTCCAACCCAATCCCAGAATTCAAGAATATTTTCTTTATCAATACCAAATTTTATAACAGCTTCAATATTAGTTGATAAGGCAAGAAAATGATTTGATACAGCTTCTGTTGAATCAAAATGATTAACTAACCATTCTCTGGCAAAATTGGCATTAGTCATAGTTTCCTGTGTTGTGAAAGTTTTTGAAGCAATAATAAAGAGTGTCGTTTCAGGATTACATTTAGCAAGCACTTCCATTATATCAGAACCATCAACATTTGAAACATAATGAATTGAAAGGTTTCTATCTGAATATGCTTTGAGAGCTTCGGTTGCCATCAATGGGCCAAGGTCTGAACCTCCAATTCCAATGTTTACAATTGAAGTTATTGCATTACCACCATACCCTTTCCATTTACCCAATCTTACTTTCTCAGAAATATTTTTCATTTTATTTCTTTCCTGCTCAATAAGTGGCATAATAGAAGTCCCGTCAACAGAATATTGTTTATCTTCTGTTTCTCTTAAAGCCGTATGCAGAACGGCTCTATCCTCAGTCTTATTTATTTTTTTACCTGCATACATCCTATCTATTTCGGACTTCAAATTCATAGAATCAGCAAATTTCACCAATAAATTTATAGTTTCCTTCGTTATAAGATTCTTAGAAAAATCAAATAAAATCCCATCTGATTCAATTGAAAAATTATCTAAAGTATTTTCTTTGTTTTTTTCCTCCAATAAATCCCGAATGCTATCTTTTTGAATAGAATTATAATGTTTTTTTAAATCTTTATATTCTTTAGTTTCAATTGGGTTTTTATACATCTCAAAATTTCTCCTACTCAACAATACGTCTTATTTTCTCACTTAATTCATTTAATTTAAAAGGTTTTGCTATATATTCAGGAATAGACTTTTTAAATATGTCTTTCTCAAGATATTCTTTACTATATCCACTTGCGATTAATACTTTCATTTCAGGATTAGCACTTTTTATAAAATCAAAAACCTCATTACCCTGTTTGTTCGGCATTTCAACATCAAGTATAACTAATTCAATATCATCAATGTTTTCTTCAAACTTTATTATACCATCATTTCCGTCAACAGCAGTTATGCAATCAACACCAAGAAGACCGAGGATTTCAACACCTATATCTCTTACAGCTTCTTCATCATCAACTAATAAGACCTTACCTGATATATTCACATCTTTTTTTTCAAATAATTCCATCGCCTTATCTTTCCCTATTTCTTTTCTCTCTTTAGTAAAGGGCAATGTCAGTATAAATTCAGATCCTTCTCCATATTTAGAATTAACATTTATCGTCCCACCTAATTCTTTCATAATATCTTTGACATTTGATAAACCTAAGCCAGTTCCCTTATCTTCAGTTTTAGTCGTGAAGTAATTATCAAATATTTGTTTAATTACTTCCTCTTTCATACCTGTTCCATTATCAATTATTCTAATAACAACATTTTGGTCTTCTTTGCCCTCTACCTCATTCTCTAATATAGTTTTTACAATAATTTCAGGATTATCTGCTGATAAAAGTGCATCATTTGCATTAACTAACAAATTTGTAATAGCTTGAGAAAATCTGGTTTTATTCCCAATTGCAGTAAGCGGTTGACTAAATAAATCAAGACTCACTTTGCAATTTCCAATTCTAAGTTTCAATAATCTAGATGACTCTTTAATTATGTCATTAATATTGATTATTTCAACTTTTTTCTTACTAGATTTTGAATAAGATAATATTTGTTTAATAATATCAGTAGCTCTTTCACTAGAGGCACTCAACCTGTTAATATATTTTCTTATTTCAGAATCTTTAGCTACTTTTTTATCAAGCAAGGTTGTATAACCGGTAATTCCACTTAACACATTATTTAAGTCATGAACTATTTTACTAGTCAATAAACCAAGTGATCCCATTTTATTAGCATGGACAAGTGAGCTTTCAAGTTTTTTCAATTCTGATAAATCTCTTATATTTATTACAATATTTTTTTCTTTACCATATACAGGATATAAGGTAATCTCAACTGCAAGATGTTTTCCATCTTCAAAGTTTATTTCTTTATCAGAAATAAAAGTCGGTTCACCAATTATTTTTGCTTCATTGACTTCATCCCTAATTATTGATATTTCAGGAAAATATTCAAACAAATTTTTGCCAATAATATCGGCAGATTTTATTCCAAATTTTTCCTCACCTCTTTCATTCCAGACAGAAACTATATCATCTTCATTTACAGAAATAATCACATATGGACTGGAATTAGTCATCTTACTATTAAAAATTTCAAGATTTTTTAATTCATCTGTAAGATTTCTCCATTCTGTAATATCTTTTACAAGCAAAAGCCCACCTATTATTTTTTTCCCACTCTTTAAAGGAACTATTTCGATATCAACAAATCCACCCTTAGAGATAAAAGGGTTTTGAACATTTATCTGTTTATCAGTTACGCCACGAGTAATTATCTGTTTTAAATACTCATCAAATCCATTCTCAATTGCATTTTTAGATAAATAATTGAATATCTTTCGACTTTCATCACTATTTGTTGCAAGTATATCTTCGGCTTTTTTATTTGCAAATATAACGCGTAAGTCCATATCTGTTATCAATATTATATCTGGAATTGTTTTAAATATTTGTTTAGAAAAATTTATCTGATTATTCAAGCTCTGCTCTGCTCTCTTCTGTTTTGATATATCATTAAAAAGAATTACCATACCTGATAAGGTATCTGTATTATTAAAAAATTTAGACACAAATACACTCGTAATCATTGTCTTCTTATTTGCCACCTTTATTTTGGCTTCCAGATTAAATGAATTCTTCTTATTTGTTTCTAATTCATTTGCAAATTCCTCATCGGCAAAATGTTCAATAACTAAATTATCGTTATCATATAGACTACCAAGTATAGTTTTTCCAAAATCATTGACGTAAACAGGCTTGAGCTTTGCATCAACAACAAGAACAAATGTATCAACTTCGTTCAGAATTTTTTCATAATTGACACTGTCTTTTCCATTAGTATCATTTGATATTATATCTTCAGCCTCCTTAACATCAGGCAAGTCATTCATCTCTTCAAATAAATTGTTTGCATATTTATCATTATCATTATCAAAATTCAGGTGATTGGTAAAGAAATATTTTCTACTAATAAATACTATAATTATTGTAATAATAATAAATACAATAGTGGAAATTATACTAAATAATTTTTTGTCTTCAATTAGCCCTGAGAAAAACAAGTCAAAATTAAATATTGCAATAACTAAGAACACATATGTTAAAAAAGCAATAATCAATCCAATTTTATTTTTTTTCATTTTTAAAGTATCGCCTTTTCCCTGACTCTATAACCTTTTACTGTTTGGTTCATCTCCAAAGTCGTTAATAACGAAGGTTTTATGTGTTTTGTACCAATAAATATTTTAACCTTAACATCTTTCCACTCAGTTTTATTTAAAAATAACTTCTCAACAGAACTTGCCTTAACGCCATTTTCCGCCTCAAAATATAATTCTTCAGATAAGCTTTTACCTGACAAAAAACTTATTTTAACTGGTTTTTTACCTTTCCATTGAGAGATTACACCTTGTTTATCGTCAAACTCAAAAGATAATAAAACTATAAGGTCTTCATACTTCTTGCCTACATTTTCTAATTGAAATTTTAATGTAGGTATAAAAAGATTACCTTTTGCCTCTTTAACATGTCGCCATTCAGATTGATAATTTTTTATTTTTAAGTCTTTAAATACAGTTTCCACCTCAATTTCATTGTTAATTAAGTCAACATCCTCTTTTACTGCATTCTCTATTCTATTCTCAACAGGATATTCTCCAATTTCTTTTACAGTACCCTTAACTCTCGCAGAAATTCTTACATTAAATTGCTTCCAACCTTTTTTATTAAAGAACATATCGCCATAAGTTTCGTTTGAACTTGTACTGGTCTTATAGCCATAGGTTGATTTAATACTTATTAAACTACTAACTTCCCCAGGCTTTAAAGTATTATTTTTTAATACATCAGAATAGCCATCTCCGATAGACGATGCTCTTTTTTCTGCATAAACAAAGTTTCCAAGAAATCTTACAAACTCAAGCTCACGTTTACCAATGTTTTTGATTCTGAAAGTAATTTTAGGAATTATTGAAACTTGTTTTTTTGAATTCTCACCACTGAAAGCAACGTCTTTAACAGCCCACATTGATTTAAAATCAATTATTTTTATAGATTTTTTAATTTCTTCACGACTCCAAGAACCCATTACACTCTGTATTAAAATAACTGCCATAGTTATAATAATAATCAAAATCAATAAATTAACCCATGTTTTGGGGTTTTTTACCCTTCCTTTAATCGTTTTATCAACAACATATTCACCAAAAAGATTCTCTTTCTCTTCCATCTAAAACTCCATAATTAACATTTAATTTTATTTTACAATAAATATAATTTTTTTGCAATAAAAAAAAAATTAAAGTGAAAAATTAATTAAAATATTTTTTCAGGATTTAACAGACTCTCAGGATCAAAGGCTTTTTTAATTTCTTTGAATAAGTTTAATTCAATCTCGTTGAATTGATAATGCATAAATTTTTTCTTTGATATGCCAATTCCATGCTCTCCTGACAATGAACCACCGAAAGCTATTATATATTTAAATATTTTGTCTAAGGCTATCTCTGCTCTACTCATTTCATTTTCATCATCAGGGTCAACCATTATATTTGTATGAATATTCCCATCTCCAAAATGCCCAAAAAGAACTATGAGTAAATCCAGTTCTCTCGCAATACCATTTATATAAGTTACAGTTTCAGGTATCTTGTAAATTGGAACAACTATATCTTCATTTATTTTTTTTGGTCTCAGCTTTGCAATTGCAGGTGATATATTACGTCTTAACTCCCAAATATCCTCTTCCTGTTTTTCGTTTTCTGCCGACATATAAAATAACACAGATTTATTATCAAGTAATTTCAATAATCTTGCCTTTCTGTTTTTCACATCCTCATTATTACCGTCTATCTCAATTATCAATGAAGCATTAACATTTTTATCAAGAATTATTTCAAGATGATTGCAGGCTGCCTCCATAGACGATCTATCCATAAATTCAAGAACAGAGGGACCAATACCACTTTTAATTATTAAATTAATGAATTCAGAGCCTTTTTGCAAAGAGTTAAAATCAATCCGAAATAATTCTTTCTTTTCCGGCAATGGTATAAGCCTGACGATTATTTTTGTAATAATTGCGAGAGTACCTTCTGAACCGATTAGAATTGATTTTATATTATATCCGGCAACATCCTTAATTATTCCTGAACCAGCCCTTATCTTATCTCCATTTATTAAATATCCTTCCAGACCTAAAATATAATTCCCGGTAACTCCATATTTAAAACACCTTGGACCACCAGCATTTTCAGCAACATTACCACCAATTGTACTTGTCTTTAAACTTGCAGGATCAGGAGGATAAAAAAGCCCATATTTTTTACATTCATTTTGTAAATCAAGTGTAATAACTCCTGGTTCAAGCTCAGCTGTATAGTTTTCAACATTAAAATTAACCTTATTCATTCTCGTAAAGACAAGAACAATACCCCCCTTAATTGGTAATGCACCACCAGAATAACCAACACCAGCTCCCCTTGGAGTTATTGGAATTTTATACTTATAGGTAATTTTTAAAAGATTAGAAACATCTTCTTCACATTCAGGAATCACAACCAAATCAGGAATAAAATGATTGCCTGTTGCATCATAAGAATATGTATATAGTGTCTCTTTATCATCAAAAACTTTATCACGACCAAGTTTCTTTTTTATTTCTTTAAAAGCTTTTTTATTTATCATTTTATCTCCACCTAATAATATCAGGTTAGGATTTCAGTTATTTCCCATACTTACATTAATTGTGTTCTTTATCAATATTATTAAGCAATGCGATTATGCTTCTGCCCATGGTAGTTGCCAGATTTACAGGAACAGCGTTCCCAATTTGTTTATATTGACTACTTATTGAACCTGTAAAGAACCAGTTATCAGGAAATGTCTGAATTCTGGCATATTCACGGATTGTTAAAGGACGGGTCTCAATAGGATGACAACGTTCAGTTTGTTTCTGTGCTGGTGCACAAGTTAAGGTTAAACTTGGCTCAGTCCATGAAAGTCTTCGTGCCATTCCTGTTTTCCCGCCACCTAGAAAATAACTCTTTTGCATATATTCACGCTGTAGTTTTTCTGGTAAATCTCGCCAGTAACCCCCTTGTGGAACATTTAGCATAATTTCTTTTTTTTTGGGAGTATATTGTTGACCTTGTGATTCAGGTACATCGCAATTAAATAAGTTACCTTTTTTCAAGGCATCTTTTAAAGTCATAACTCTCTTATATGGCGATGGCCATTTAAAAAAAGTTTTATTATAAAGATCATTTCTAATCCCTACAAGGAAAAGACGTTCTCTTTTTTGTGGAACTTTATAATATATTGCTTTGAGTACTCTAGGTTCAATCAAAGTATAGCCAATTTCTTTAATTTTGCGTTTAATTGTATTAATAGTTCTACCATTATCATGATTGAGAAGACCACGAACATTTTCACCTAAAAAAACTTTTGGTTTAATTTCTTCAATAGCTCGTGAAAATTCAAAAAAAAGAGTTCCTCTAGTATCTCCAAACCCTTTTTTATTGCCAGCATAAGAAAAAGCTTGACAAGGAAATCCACCTGATAAGAAATCAATTTTATTATTATAAGATGTAAAATCAATTTTTGCTATATCATCGACAATAACATTCCAATTAGGTCTGTTCTTTTTTAGAGTTGCTCCAGCCTGTTTATCAATCTCATTTAAAAGAGCAACCTTAAAGCCTACATTTTCCAAACCAAGTGCCAAACCACCAGCACCTGCAAAAAGCTCAATAGAATTGTATATACGATTAGGTGTAATCTTACTTTCAATATCCCACTTACTTGTCGCCATTTTATTGTATATATCAAATGCTTTCATCTGGTTTTCACTATAAAGTTTTTCCTTACTATGAATTTTTGGAATGAGTTTACCGCTTTTTTCCCAACCTAAAACTATTGATTTTGATATACCAAGAGTGTTCGAGACTTCTCTAAGAGTAAAATATTGATCCATTAAAACTCCAAACCAGAAAAGCCTTCGTATTCTTTAAATGATAATAGATAAATGCTTTTTATTAGATCAGATGAGATATTTAGAAGCTCTGAGAATACAGTACTAGATATTGTTCCATTATTTTTGTTCTGAAAAATCACATCATCAATAACGGTTGGTATAACCTTACATAATTCTAAAAATGCAGTAGGTATTCCTGTCACTAATTCATAAAATTTATCAATTTGTCGAATTGATTCAGCCTCAATAATTTCTTTGATTGTTTTGCCATAAATTTTTGAGTCAAAGGTGAGTTTAATTGGATCTATTAAATTTTTATTAAATTCTTTTAGATTGATTTCGAAACGATATTTACTAACTGTATCTTTCACATGACTAAATAGCTCACTGTCATTAATAAAACTAAGTCCATATTTAGTATTCATTTTATTCTCATTTAAAAATTATTTTATCCTCATTATTATTTTACTTCATAATATTTTTTTGTCAAACTTTCAGCAATAAAAAACTATGTAAAAGCATTAGGTAAAAAATTAAATATTGAAATTATATAGAAAATAACCTTAAAAACTATAAAATGACAATTTATGTGCCAATCAGAAAATAGAAATTTTCATTAATAATAAGAATACAGGTAGGAATTCCAGTTCCTTAATTATAAACCTTATTCAAAAGATTATTCAGGATGAATTTTGCTGCTGCCTTTGTTTTGCTGTCTTTTTTTATTGGAGGACCGATACAAGACGGACAGCCGTCTTTACATTCGCAATTTTCAATTACTTTTATAATCTGGTTTAATATTTCTTCAATTTTTTCATATAACATTTCTGAAAAGCCAATACCGTTTGGATAATTATCGTATATATAAATATTAGGTTCAAATTCGATAAGATCATTTATCATATCATCAGATTGCATTATTTTTTTTTTAATGCCATTAACTTGAATATCTGATTTTGTAATATTATCTTCTACTGCATACCCAATATCATTTGTATCACACATTAGATAAACTGCACAGATGTGACGCATTAAATACGCAATTCCTGCAACAGCTTCAACCTTTTCCTCAGTTGAAATTTCTATACCTGCCAACAATTCTCTTCTGATAGTCATCCAAAAAGAGGTTGTATGCATTTCTCTCTGAGGTAATTGCAGATCACCTGCACCAACATTTTCATTAGTAAAAAATTTTATTTTTTTAAAGCCTACAACCTGAGTATATACGTGTGTATCGCCGTAGGAATAATAATATTTGTCTTTTTGAGTATCATCAAAATGATCTAATACTGATATTTTTGTATGTGATATTGCGTCTGTATAATAATCTGAGTCTGATACACGTACAAAGGCTTTTCTGTTCTCATAGTCCATTTCTTCAACTACAAATTGTTCACCCTCAAGTATATAAATTGCCTTTTGATGTAATGTCTCCAAAGCAGATGAAAAACCAACTTCAGCAATCACCTTTTCTCCATTTGTTCTGTCAACTACTACAAAATTATCTGAAGATATTCTGTTTATACTAACTGCATCAGCAGGATATCCCTCTTCAGTCCAGAACCATTTATCTCCCTTTAAGAATAAAACATTATTCTCTGATAAATAATTTAATATTTCAGTTAAATCCTCTTTTCCAAAACTTTCATTTTTAACAAATGGCAACTCAAAGGCCGCACATTTTATATGATCAATAAGAATTGTCATATTATCAGGATTTATTCTTCCTGTTTCAGGTGATTTTTCTGAGAAATATTCAGGGTGGTTGAAAATGAATTGATTTACAGGTGATGATGAAGATACTAGAACGCCTATTGATTTGCCCGATCGTCTTCCTGCTCTTCCAAGCCTTTGCCATGTTGACGCAATTGTTCCCGGGTAACCTGCAAGAACAACTCCATCAAGTGAACCAATATCTATACCTAATTCCAGTGCATTAGTCGAAACAACAGCTTTAATTTCTCCTTTTCTTAATCCCTTTTCAATTTCTCTTCTCTTTTGTGGTAAATATCCACCACGATATCCCCGTATTTTACCTGCATCGGTTACTTTTTTTTCATAATCAGCCTTTAAATATTTCACAAGTATTTCAGTATTTAATCTTGAATTTGCAAAGGTAATCAATTGTAGATTATTTTTAAGCAATATGTATGATAATTGCCTTGCAATTGATAAATACGATCTTCTTATTCCTAATGTTTTATTTATAACCGGAGGATTGAAAAACACAAGATATTTTTCTCCCCTTGGTGCCCCACTCTTGTCTATTAACTCAACTTCTTCAGAAACTATCATCTCTGCAAGTTCCTTAGGATTCGAAATAGTAGCTGAGGACATAATAAACTTTGGTTTAGAACCATAAAATTCGCAAATTCGTTTTAATCTTCTCATCACATTTGCCATGTGAGAACCGAAAACGCCTG
>JAOZTV010000559.1:730-1350 GCA_029939015.1 Candidatus Aminicenantota bacterium | reverse complement strand
TAACCCAACTCATCATGAAATAGAAAAATCCTTTGGTTATTTAGATTTAAGTGATATTGACTGTGCTATTGCTTATAATGAAGAAAAAGAAAAGTATTATTTTAAAGCAAATCAGTATGCGAATACGATAAATACTCCGGTAATAGAAGTTTACTGGTATGGAGCTGTTGCTTTTTGTGAATGGCTATCTGAAAAAAAAGGTGAAAATATTCATTTGCCAACAGAGGCTCAATGGGAAAAAGCAGCAAGGGGAACAGACCAGAGAAGATATCCCTGGGGAAATGATTTACCAAATAGTTCCAGGTGTAATTATGATAGTGTGAATAATGGTGATAATTTTAATTATAATGCTCCAGTTGGTAGTTTCCCTGATGGGGCATCGCCTTATGGAGTTATGGATATGGCAGGGAATGTATGGGAATGGTGTCAAGATTATTATAAGACAGATTATTATTCAGAATCTCCTTATGAGAACCCACAAGGTCCTCCGGTTAAAGATGATAAAAATCATACAAGATTTCCATTGCTAAGAGGTGGAAGTTGGTATTGTGATGATTATTCTTTAAGGAGTTCAAATAGATTAAAAGCTTGGTTTCCAGAACGAAGTAGAAATGATATTG
>JAOZTV010000559.1:0-720 GCA_029939015.1 Candidatus Aminicenantota bacterium | reverse complement strand
TATTATAGGTGGATGTAAAAAAAGTGAAGTAATAGAGGAAATTAACTGCAATGATCCAAATGTCTATCATAAAAGTTGTATGAAATATACTTATAAAATAGAGAATTTAACAACCGGAAATAATAGCAGTATTGAAGCAAATGATACAATTCGAGCAACTTTAAACTTTAATACTGGTTCTAATGTTTATAAATTATATAAACTTTATGCAGGTTTTGCACATGATAAAAATTTTTATAGATCTGATTTATATTTTACAACAAATTTTTTCGATATATTTGACATACCTGCTGACCAAAAAACAGAACATATGGTTTTTGAATTTAATAGTACTATTGAAAACAAATTGAATGCAGGTTTTATAACGACTCGCTATGATGATCAAAAAATTTTATTAACAGGTGTAAATGAATTAAAATTAACTTATATAATAGCAAGAAGTTATGAAGATTATGTTGGGTCAATACAATCTTACTCAGATGAAATATCTTTAGGAACAATAACAATCACTGCAGAAAAGGATTATATATGGGGAACTGAAAAGAATCAGACAATATATGATAATCGAGAGGCTATTTCTGAGATATTAGATAGGAATGCTAGGTTTAATGGGGAAGATGAAACTTATGAAAGATTATTACAAGGTTTAGAGATGTGGTACAATCCACAAACTGGAATGGCGGATGGAACAGAATTGCAAGATTCTTCAGTAGCAAATAA
>JAOZTV010000558.1 GCA_029939015.1 Candidatus Aminicenantota bacterium | reverse complement strand
AGGAAGAACTTATTGAGAGATATAAGGCAGGTTTTGGTAAGAACGCAGAGCATCCTGAAGGTTCTTATATTCGTGATACTTTTGAGATTGATTATGATGAGGATGGAGGAGTTGAACGGCTTAGATACCGTCTTGGATCTGTTTCACGGTTTATTCAGGAATTAAAACAGGGATTCTCAAAATGGTATAATTATAAACATAAATGCAAAGGCTCATTCTGGAGTGATAGGTTTAAGGGTATTGCTATTGATAAAGGAGAAGCAGAGCTTATTTGTAGTGCGTATATAGATTTGAATACAATTAGAGCAGGAATGGTTAAAAAACCTGAAGATTATAGATGGTCAAGTATTGGTTTGAGAGTTAGAAACCCTAAAAAAGCTAAACAATTATTATCTGATATTTATATTGAGAAGCGTACAGAAATTATTCATAAAGAACCAAACACTGGAATGGTTGCAAAGACTGAATCAACATACAAAACCGAAAAAATGACTTTTGTACAATATAGAGCTTTTGTCTATAATTCAGGTAAGGTAAAGAGAGAAGGAGCAGGACAGATTACAGAAGAAGAATTTAATAGGTCAAAAACACTTATAAATAGGTTGGGGATTGGTGATAGTCTTAGATATAGATATAGAAATATAACAGAAGGCATTGCCTTTGGTTCATATAAATTTATTGAAGACATACAGGTAAAGTTTAAAAGAAAGGTTATTAAACCACGTAAAGTATTAACAAATGATGGGAAAGAGGATGTCCTTTATTCAACAAGGAAGTTAAAGCCTGTATAATTTTGATTATAACTTATGACTTATTTTTCTGGACTTTTGGCGACTTAAAGTGTATGTTTTATCGAGGTTATTGATAAAAATAGAAGGGATGGTTTTTTAATGGATAATAAAATAATACATTCTGATGAATTAAAAACTTTGAGGTTCCAAATTGGCACCTCAAAAGGTGGGAGAAGACATTTACCCTATGTGTTTACTAAACAAGGTGTTTCAATGCTTTCTGCTATATTAAAAAGTATTAAACAAATTACAGTCAGAGACAAAATAAACCGACTGTGCCTGAATAAAGCTATACCTTTTTATAATAAAGGTGAGGGACTTGTAGGATTAATGCCTACAAATGATATAGGTAAAGAGGATGACAAACCATACTTTATAGCGATTTGACAGATCTCGTGCCTGCCAAATATTTTTCGTGTCTTTCGTGCTTTTCGTAGTTAATTTATCATTTTTTTTACTTCATAATCATCTTTAACCTAAATTATTCAACTCTTTGCTTTTATTGTTCTTTAAACCCTTTAAGCATCCATTTTCTTCCAATAATCAAACCTATTGGTGTA
>JAOZTV010000244.1 GCA_029939015.1 Candidatus Aminicenantota bacterium | reverse complement strand
GGCAAGATTTATAATGGTGATTTGAATGTATCTTTATTGAATTATCTAAGAATGGAGGGTATAACATCGGTCAAGGATGGATGTTCAGGGCAGGCTGCCTGTGGAGCCTGTATGGTTGAGATAGATGGTAAGGCTGTTCTTTCCTGTGTTACTAAGATGAGGAAACTAAATGGTTCTAAAGTGGTTACTATTGAGGGCTTTCCGACTGAATTAAAGGATTATCTTGCAAAGGCATTTGTTTCAAAAGGTGCTGTACAATGTGGGTTTTGCTCTCCAGGATTTCTTACAAGAACAAAAATATTATTAGAAAATAATCCTAATGCTGACAGGGACGAAATTATTAAAGCTTTAAGATTCAATGTTTGCAGGTGTACAGGTTATATTAAAATTATTGAAGCAATTGAAGTTGCAAGAGACTCTATAATTAACAAGACAAAAATTGACTTAAAAAAAGTTGCAGGTATTGGTAAAGAATATCCTAAATATAGAGCATACGAAAAGGCAATTGGGACAAATCCATTTGTTGACGATCTCAAATTTGATAATCTACTCTATGGAGCTTTAAAATTCAGTGATCATCCAAGGGCTAAGGTTTTAAATATTGATGTTATTGAGGCAGAGAAATCACCAGGAGTTGTTAAAATATTTACGGCGAGGGATATTCCAGGAAAAAGATTTACAGGTTTAATTAAAAAAGATTGGCCTGTTATGGTTGATATTGGAGAGACTACAAGATATATTGGAGATGTATTAGCAGGAGTTGTTGCAGATACGGAGGATAACGCCAGAAAGGCTATTGGATTGATAAATGTAGAATATGAAATTTTAGAGCCATTAACTGATATGTTAAAAGCTGAGAAGAGTTTAATTCTTGTTGATGAAAGCGGTAATTTACTAGAAGATACAATCGTAAAAAGAGGAGAGCAAATTGAGCAGGTATTGAAAAATTCAGCCTTTGTCTCAAAAGGGACTTATAAAACACAAAGAATTGAGCATGCATTTCTTGAAATGGAAGCAGCAGTTGCCTTACCATGGGGAACAGGTATAGAACTTTTTTCACAGGGTCAGGGAGTATATGAAGACAGGAAATCTATAGCTCTGATTTTGAATTTACCTGAAAAAAATGTAAAAGTAACTCTTATACCCAATGGAGGTGGTTTTGGGGGCAAGGAAGATTTAACGGTTCAGGGACATGTTTCAATATTTGCCTATATTTTAAAAAAACCTGTAAAACTTCATCTAAGCAGGGAAGAATCAATTAGAATGCATCCGAAAAGACATCCCTTTTATATGGAATTTAGTCTTGGTTGTGATAAAAAGGGAATGCTTACAGGCGTTAAAGCAAAGATAATTGGAGATACCGGTGCTTATGCTTCTGTAGGAATGAAAGTGCTTGAAAGGGCAGCAGGACACGCAACTGGAGCTTATAATATACCCAATGTGGATCTTTCGGCAAAGGCATTTTATACAAATAATATACCCTGTGGTGCAATGAGAGGTTTTGGTGTTAATCAGGTAACTTTTGCCATTGAGGGATGTATTGATGAACTCTGCGAGAAAGGTGGTTTTGACAGATGGCAGTTCAGATACGATAATGCATTGATTAATGGTTCAAAAACTGCAACCGGACAGATATTGAGGGAAGCCGTTGGTGTAAGAAAGACATTAGAGGCTGTAAAAGAACAATTTTATAAAACAAAATATGCAGGACTTGCCTGTGGTATTAAGAATTGTGGTGTTGGAAACGGTATGGCTGATTTTTCTGAGGTTAAAATTCATATAGTTTCAAAAAATGAAGTTATTATTCATCATGGTTGGACAGAAATGGGGCAGGGTGTAAATACTGTTGCAATACAGACTCTATTTGAAGAAACAGGCATTGACCCTGCAATTATAAAAGTTAAGGTAAGTACTGAAAATGAGGCAAAATCGGGTATGACTACTTCAAGCAGAGGAACATCTCTTATTGGTAATGCGGTAATTGAAGCTGCAAAAGAATTAAAAAAAGATCTGGAAAATAATAGAATTGATGAATTATCAGGTAAAACTTATTTTGGAAGATGGAGTTTTGACAATTCTACTAAACCTGGAGCAGAGGGAGAGGTTATTACTCATTACTCCTATAGTTATGCCAGTCAATTGGTCTCCTTAGACGATAAGGGCAATATAGATACTGTCTATGCAGCACATGATGCAGGAAAAATAATGAACAAAACCCTATTTGAAGGGCAAATAGAGGGTGCAATTCATATGGGACTTGGTTATACTCTTTCAGAAGACCTGCCAATGGAAAAAGGTTTTTTGAAAAGTACAAAGTATAGAGATCTCGGACTATTAAGTATTAAAGATATGCCTAAGGTTGTAGTAATTGGTGTTGAAGAAGAAGACCCGCTTGGACCTTATGGTGCAAAAGGGGTAGGTGAAATAGGACTAGTACCAACAGCAGGAGCAGTTTGTAATGCCCTTTACCAATTTGACAAAAAAAGAAGATATGTTTTACCTGTGAAAAAAAATAATTGCTGAAAAGGTAATAATTAGTTGTTTTTTGCCTGACCCAAAATATGACCCAAAATATGACCTCTAAAATTTCTTCAATATATTTTATAGTTTACAGACTATGTCCATGATAGTTCCAACTTTCTGTTTTCTTTTGCACAATCCCTTAAATAAAGATTAATAAGACTTTGGTATGGGAGCCCATTTTGGTCTGATAATCTCTTAAAATAACTGATAGTGTCTTTGTCTATTCTTATAGTTATCTGATCTTTTAACTGATTAATATAAGGGTTTTTTCTTTTTTTCATTTTTTTTAAGTCATATTCTTGCTTCATTTTTACTCTCCTCTATACTCTTGCTGTTCTTTTTTAGTGGCTTTTCTAGCTGATATAATCCTTATTGTTTCATCATTTTTACGATAACAATGACAAATTAATAGAATTTTCAATTTTGCACTTAAACCAAGTAAAAGCAACCTTTCCTCTTTATGAGAATGATCAAAATCATAAAACTCTATTGCATTGTCATCATAAAAAACAGTTACAGCTTCCTCAAATGTTACGCCATGTTTAAGCTGATTGGTTTTGTTTTTTTTATCATCCCACTCAAAACTTATCTCACCCATAATTAAATTATATTTACATTGTAGTGTTTTGTCAACTTTTTTTATTTTTTTGGTTCTTTGTCAGAATGTGTGGGTAAGAAAAATAACGCAATACAAGTACAAGAGAGCGATGAATCAAGATATTTGGCTTGACACGAATATTCTCTCGAATATTTCTCGCTTGGGGACATACCAAGGAAAATATTTATCCACAAATATTTAGAAATTGTTTCTTGCCTGACTCCAAAAATGACTAAAAATTCCATATCAGAGATTTTTTTGAGAAGTATCAATAAGGAGTTAATTATAAATAATGAATATTGTTTATGAGGAATAATTTACATGAAATTAACAGAAAATGAAAAGCTTGAGTTAAAGAAGTCCACTTCTGAATTAAAAGAAGGCATTATTTCTATTGTATCAATGCTAAACAAACATAATTCAGGTGAATTACTATTTGGTATTACTCCAGATGGCTCTGTTGTAGGACAGAATGTGACTGAAAAAACAATCAGGGATGTTTCACAGAAGATATCAAACTCAATTGAACCTAAAATTTATCCTGAAATTAACAAACATATTATTGAAAATAAAGAGTGTATATCTGTTAAATTCATGGGCGATGAATTGCTTTATTATGCAAATGGCAAAGCATATATAAGAGTTGGGGATGAAGACAAACAGATGTCTTCAAAAGAAATTGAAAAGAGAATACTTTATAGAAGTAATACAAAGTGGGACTGCAAATTATCTCACTTAAAAGAAAACGATGTTGATGAAAATTTATTAAAAAATTATATCAGGGATGCCAGAAAATCGGGCAGAATTAAATTTGAATATACTAATAAAAAAAATGTTCTACAAAAATTAGAATTAATTAAAAATGAAAAATTATATAATGCAGGCAATATTCTCTTTTGTAATAATACAGTATTAGAAGTACAAACTGCTGTTTTTGCAGGAACTGAAAAAATAACATTTCTTGATATTAATGATAAAAAAGGTAATCTTTTTGGAATGCTATCATATTCAGAAAATTATATAAAAGAACATATTAACTGGAGAGCAGATCTGACAACAGGGACTAGAAAAGAAATTCCTGAAATTCCAATAAGGGCTGTAAGCGAAGCTCTCGTTAATTCATTTTGTCACAGAGATTATACCGCTCCAGAAAGTAATAAAATTGCTATTTATAAAGATAGAATAGAAATATGGAATCCAGGAGAATTTCCTTCTGAATATAAACCATTGGATTTTGTAAGAAACGAATTACCTTCAATTCTTAGAAATCCTAAAATTGCTCAAATTTTATATTATAATGAAAAAATTGAAAGATGGGGTTCAGGTTTAAAAAGAATATATGAAGAATGCCGGCTTAATGATGTAAAAGTAGAATTTATAGTATTAAAGTACGGTTTCAGTGTTATATTTTATAGAGATAATTCCAAAGATATATCTATTGCAAATCGGACGCAAATCGGACGCAAATCGGACACAAAGTTAAGTAGTCCTTCTTATCGTCAGGAATGGATCATTGATTATTTAAAAAAGAATAAAGAAATTAGGTCAATAGATATAATAAATAAATTTAATATAGTTAAAGATACTGTTGCAAGGGATTTAAAGAAGTTAATAGATAAAAATATAATTAAAAAATATGGTGGTGGTAATAA
>JAOZTV010000028.1:363-16584 GCA_029939015.1 Candidatus Aminicenantota bacterium | reverse complement strand
ACCAACAAATTGTCTTAACGAAGGCAAATAGGCAGAGAGGCAAGGAGGCAGAGAGTAGAAATAAACATATTAGATGTTTTTTTTGTTCTTACTATTTGCCTCTCTGCCTACTTGCCTCTTAAGTTTCTCGGCAATGCTGGCTTTTGGCTCTGGCTGTGCAAGATTGGGTAATAACTATAAATTCTCTAATAAACCAAAAAGTGTGTCTGGTTGTGATTCTTTTAAATATGATGCAATCAGTTTTTCCTGTTTTTTTTGCATTTCTTTTCTTATTTTTTCATCATTTATAACATTTTCCAAAAGACCGGCTACAAGTTCTGTTTTTTTATCATTGAATATTAAGCCTGATCCCTTAAGAGTTTCACTAACTGCTCCTGCATTGAAAGCAACTACAGGTACTTTAAAAAAGCTACTTTCAATTAATGGAAGACAGAATCCCTCATGTTCGCTCATAGATAAGAACACATCTCCAAGTTTATATACTGATAATAATTCATCAAATGGTATATGTCCGGTAAAGAGAATATCCTCTGATGTTAATAAAAATCTTGAGGCTAAGTCTCTTACAGCCTGAAAATACTTAGGTAATGAATTAGTTTTTCCTGCAATTATCAAACGTACAGATGGAGATATATACTTTTTATAATAGAATAATACCTTTATCAAATCCTCAATTTTTTTATTTGGAGAAATTCGTCCGACAAAAATAATATTTTTTCTATCATCCTTTACAAGATCGTAAAAAGGTTTATTGAAATCCTGTTTATATTCATCAAGATCAATCATAAGAGGGATTTTTTTTACATTTTTAAAATTTAAATCTTTAAGTTCCTCAACATTATAATTTGAGTCACCTATAGAAAGGTCAAAACAATTATTTAATCTTTCTAAATGCCTTCTTCCCTCTATTGTAAACCTTACAAGATCATCTGAGAAATCAATAAAAAATTCAGAAGGTGTGATATTATGGTATATCATAACTTTTTTACCATTAGTTTTTAAGAAAAAATCTGTTAATTCCGATGGAATGGCAAAGTGTAAAATCTTAATTGAGTTTTCATTTTCTATATAGTCTTTATAATGTGTAGCAAACTCTTCCATGTTTTCATCAATTGTTAATGAAATAATTCTACTTTCTACACCTTTTTTAAGTAAATATTCATGTAATGCAAGAGTTGAATTACCAATAGCATCCCCATAATGAAACGCAGGTAAAAATTGCTCAACAATCATTTTTCGTTTTCCATTTTTCGTCTCATATTTTTCGTTTTTCATTTCTTGTTTTTCCCTTTTCCCTTTTCCCTTTTCCCTTATCACTTTACCCTTTAAATTATAACCTACTCAAATATTCAACCCTCTTCTTTTCTCCAAGAATTAAAAGAGTATTTTCTTCCTTAAAAATATGTCCACTATCCGGCAAAGATGTAACTTTTTGTTTTTTTGTTTTACTCTTACTCGATTTATCTTTGATTAAAACAATATCGACCTTATATTTATTCCTGACATCAAGGTCACGGATTTTTTCCCCAATAAACACATCGGGAACTTCAATTTCCTGTAGAAATAAACCCTCTGTTATTTCAACTATCTTTGAATATGTTGATGCTGCCATTAAATGAGATACTTCGCCTGCAAGATCTCTTTTTAATATTTCCTTATTATATGCAGCTATTACATCAATTCTCCATATAGTACCAAGAATTTTAGTAGGGTCACAATTTGAAACGACAGGTATTTCACCAACATTTTCCTTTTCAAACTCTTTCATTACAAAATCCAGATGATCCATTTCATTTACAATCGCATAAGATGGAGTTGATATATCTTCAGCTACAATAATATCTTTTAAGTTTTCGTAATCAGGCGCTACAGTACTCAGTTCATTCTGAGTAATTTTGCCAATAATTTCTTTTTTTTTGTCTATTAAATAAAGATGCCTGCTGTCTGAATTGATAAATCTTCCAACTATCTCCTTCATTGAAGCATTAGATTTTATAATTTCAATATTATCTCTAATATAATCCTTAACCTGCATTGATTTTAAAATATTTATTTCTCTTCCCTGATGTATATTAACACCTCTATTCATTAATTTCAAAGTATAAATAGAACCTTTTTGAAGCTTGGTTGTAAGCAAGCTACTTATTGTTGTTGCTATCATCAAAGGTAGAATTATCTTATAGTCATTTGTCATCTCAAAGATTATCATAATAGCTGTTATTGGTGCATGAGTTGAAGCACCAACAACAGCACTCATTGCAACAAGAGCATAAGCACCGGGTCCAGCAGTGATAGCAGGAAATAATTTGTGGACAATCGTTCCGAATAAACCTCCAGTCATTGCTCCAATAAATAGAGATGGTGCAAAAACACCACCGGAACTACCTGAACCAAGTGTTATTGAAGAGGCAAGTATTTTTAAAAATATCAGAATTAGTAATAACCATGCGCTCATTTTCCCCAATAAAGCCAAATCTATCGCCTTATATCCTACCCCAAATATTTGAGGAAAAGTAAGACCATAAATTCCTACCAATAATCCGCCAACGGCTGTTTTATAAAAATCAGGGATTTTTTTTGCATCAAATTTATCTTCAAAAAAATATAAAGTTTTTACAAATAAAATTGCCACTCCACCTGCAACCAAACCGAGAACTGCATAAGGAATAAGTTCAACAGGGTTTACAAGTTCATAACTCGGAACTGTAAAAGCAACTACATTACCATAAAATGCTCTTGAAACTACAGTTGCTGATACCGAGGCTATAACAATTGGAGTAAATTGCCTTACAGTAAAATCTCTTAAAATTATTTCAACAGCGAAAATTGCCCCAGCAATTGGAGCATTAAATGCAGCTGCAATACCAGCTGCTGCACCACAACCAACAAGTGTCTGCATCCTATTCTGAGAAAACTTGAATAATTGTCCAAATGCTGAACCAATAGCTGAACCAATTTGAATAATAGGACCTTCTCTACCAACTGAGCCACCTGATGCTATGGTTAATGAAGATGCTATCGCCTTGGAAATAACAACTCTTGCCCTGATAACTCCTTTCCTAAGAGCAATTGCCTCCATAACTTCTGGCACACCATGACCCTTTGCCTCCTGAGAAAAGAAGTATATTATCATTCCAACTACAAAGGCTCCTCCAGTTGGTATGAGAATAGTTAAAAACATTGATGCATCATAGGTCTCATTGCCCCATAAAATATCTTGAAAAAAATGTATTAGATATTTCAAACCTATAGCCCCAAAACCGCCTAATAATCCTATAAGCATTGGAAGTACTATCATAAAAGCATTGTCAGAAGTTCTTACCATATCTTTAAAACGTGTTAATTTTTTCATTTATTTCCTTTTTATTAAAAACCTATTGCTATTTTAATAGGCTTTAAAACTGGTTTTAATCTTTCAATTATTTCATTCTTTATATCAAATTTTATATTTTTGCTGTAAAGGGTCTTAAGAACTTTCTTTGAATGTATATTAAAATCATTTCTATATTTTTTCTTTACAGGATTTTTTTTAGGAGATTTCAATCTTAGAGGGTTCATATATCTATTTGCCTTTTTAACTCCATAATGAAGATGAGGTCCTGTTGATCGCCCAGTACTCCCAACAAATCCAATCAATTGACCCTGCATAACTCTAACACCAACCCTTATACCTCTTTTAATACCACTCAGATGAAGATATTGAGTTTTATATTTATTAGGATGCCTGACCTCTACAAATTTACCATTTATTCTATTATATCCTGCTCTGATTACAACACCACTTGCTGTAACCTTTACCTTCGTTCCTCTTCTTGCCCCGAGGTCAACACCATTATGTTTTGCTGAATATCCCAAAACAGGATGTTTCCTATAGCCATATCTTGAAGTAACTCTCATAAACGGAAGAGGTGACCTTAAAAACATCTTTTTAACAGCAGCTCCGCTAGGATGGTAATAGGCTATCTTGCCATCAGGCGATTCAAATAAAACAACTTTAATAGAACGTTCTTTTTGTGTAAAGTCAGCAGCAATTATTCTTTTATAACCTTTAAAAACTCCCAGCAAATATTTTTTTTCAACTAATAGTGAATATTTGTCCCCTTTTCTTAGATCTCTATTAAAGTCAACATCATATTCAAATAATGAAGCCATAAGGTCTGCTAATTCAGCATTTTCTCCTTTATTCAAAACAGAACCGTATAAAGAACTTTCTATTACACCGGAAACTACCACCTCTTTTAACTTGTATGGTATTTCTTTAATAAAACCTTTATAAACTTTTTCCATATTTGTAATATGTAAAAAAGAGTTATCATCAATCTGATATTGAAATTTAATTAAATCATCCTTATCAAAAAAGCAGGAATATTTCATACCAACATTCAATCTTCTGAGATCAAATACAGGTTTTACATCAGAAAACAATTTAAATGCAGTTTGATAATCCATTCCTTGCTTTTGAAGAAGGTTTATTATCGTATCCCCTTTTTTTACTATATCTTTTTTTTCAAATAATTTTTTTGTTTTTTCCGATTCTTTTATAACAGGTTTTTCAATGACTCTACTATCTTCATTTTTCACAGCTTTCGTACAAGAAACTGGAAAAAAAACAATAAGAACAATTATATATAAAAAATTCCAAAAATAAGTTTTAAGCATAGGGAATTTTATCCTATTCTAACTAAATATTCAAGATGTTGATTTATCTTTATTTTTTTAATTTTCTTGACAATTTATAGTTAATATGTTAATTTTTTGATATAATAAATAATAAAAATAATTCATAAGGAGAATTTTATGGTAAATAACAAAGCAACAATTGATGGAAACACAGCCGCCTCGCATGTAGCTTACGCTTTTAGTGAAGTCGCTGCAATATATCCAATTACACCTTCCTCAGTTATGGGAGAACTCGCAGATACATGGTCGGTTCAGGGAAGAAAAAATATTTTTGGACAGGAACTCGATGTAATTGAAATGCAATCAGAAGGCGGTGCTGCAGGGGCTGTTCATGGTGCTCTTTCTGCAGGGTCATTAACGACTACTTATACTGCATCACAGGGTTTATTATTAATGATTCCCAATATGCATAAAATTGCAGGTGAAATGCTTCCAACTGTTTTTCATGTTTCTGCAAGGTCACTCGCAGCTCAATCTTTATCAATCTTTGGTGATCATTCTGATGTTATGTCAGTTAGAAACACTGGTTTTGCAATGGTTGCAGCAGGCTCAATTCAGGAAACACTTGATTTAGCCGTCGTTTCACATCTTGCTACATTAAAAACTTCAATTCCATTCCTTAACTTTTTTGATGGTTTTAGAACTTCACATGAAATCCAAAAGGTTGATATGGTTGATTATGATCTAATGAAAGACATGACCGAAATGAAATATGTTGAAAATTTCAGAAAAAGAGCACTCTCTCCTGACAGACCTAAAGTTAAAGTTGGAGCTCAAAATCCTGATGTATATTTTCAGGGCAGAGAAACAGTAAACAAATACTATGATGCAACTCCTGAAATTGTTCAGGAATATATGGATAAATTTGCTAAAAAAACTGGAAGACAATATCATCTTTATGACTATTTTGGTCATCCAAAAGCAGAAAAAATGATAATTATGATGGGTTCAGGTGCAGAAACTGCAGAAGAAACCGTTGATTATATGAATGCTAATGGTGAGAAAGTTGGACTACTTAAAATCAGATTATATAGACCATTTGGATTAAAACAATTTATTGATACAGTTCCAGATAGTGTAAAACAAATTGCGGTACTTGATAGAACTAAAGAACCAGGAGCTCTTGGTGAACCTCTTTATCTTGATATTATGACAGCATTGAATGGAAAAGGTATCCATATAATTGGTGGTAGATATGGTTTAAGTTCAAAAGAATTTACTCCTTCAATGGTCAAAGCAGTATTTACTCATCTTGAAAATGACGGATTTCATGGATTTACAGTTGGTATTGAAGACGATGTTACTAATCTCTCAATTCCAGTTAATGAAATCATTGATACAGAAGCTGATGATATTAAAAGATGTATTTTTTGGGGACTTGGTTCAGACGGTACAGTTGGAGCTAACAAAAACTCAATTAAAATAATTGGCGATAATACAGATATGAATGCACAGGGTTATTTTTCTTATGACTCTAAAAAATCAGGTGGTATTACAATCTCTTATCTGAGGTTTGGTAAAAGTAAAATAAAATCTCCATACCTTATTACAAAAGCAGATTTTGTTGCATTACATAATCCTGCATATATTGGTAGATATGATGTATTAAAAGAATTAAAAGAAGGTGGCACATTCTTACTGAACTCTGAATTTAGTAACGACATTGTATTTGATAAATTAACTCTTGATATGCAAAAAACTATCATTGAGAAAAACATAAAATTTTATAATATTGATGCTTTGAAAATTGCTTATAAAGCAGGTCTTGGTAATAGAATTAATACTGTTATGCAGGCAGCTTTTTTTAAAGTCTCAGGCGTATTAGATGAAGACACTTCAATTAAACTAATTAAAGATTATATCAAAAAAGCATATTCCAAAAAAGGTGACAAGATTGTTAAAATGAATTGGGATGCTGTTGATAATACTAGTGCTGCACTAACTCAGGTAAAATGTCCAAAATCTATTTCAGAAATTAAAACTTCTTACGTTCCTAAAAAATTAATTAAAGCTAATTGTGGAGCTTTTGAAAACAATATTATTGAAAAAATCATGCATCTAGATGGTGACAGTATAAAAGTATCAGATATGTCCTACGATGGAATAATTCCATTGGGTACAACCAAACTTGAAAAGAGAGGAATTTCTCCAATAGTACCTAAGTGGTTATCAGAAAATTGTATTCAGTGTAACCAATGTTCTCTAGTTTGCCCTCATGCAGCTATTAGAGCAAAACAAATTGAACCTTCAAATATGCAAAATGCACCTGAAATGTTTAATACACTAAAGTCAAACACCAAAAACGATAAGAACCTCCAATTTAAGATCCAGGTATATATTGAAGACTGCACAGGTTGTGGAAACTGTGTTGATGTATGTCCATCAAGAACAAAATCACTTGTAATGAAACCAATAGTAGAAGAAAGAGAAGCAAAAGAGAATGAAAACGTTGAATTCTTTGAAAATCTTCCTGACAATATTCTTGATGGAACTAAATTAACAATGTTAAAAGGAACACAATTTAAAAAACCACTCTTTGAATTCTCAGGAGCATGTGCAGGTTGTGGTGAAACACCTTATGTCAAACTGGCAACTCAACTTTTTGGCGATAGAATGATAATTGCAAATGCTACTGGTTGTTCTTCAATTTATGGTGGTACATTCCCTACCATTCCTTATACAAAAGACAGTAATGGAAGAGGACCTACTTGGGCAAATTCATTATTTGAAGATAATGCAGAGTATGGTTTTGGAATGAGACTTTCAGTTGATGCCAATAGAAAACAGTTAAGATGGAATATTGACAACCTTTTAAAAGAAAATATTGACTCAAAACTAAAAGATGCATTAAATAAATCTCTTGAAGCATGGAACGAAACTAGCGATGCAGCTCATAAAATTGCAGATGCAACAAGAGCAATCTTAAATGAAAACAAAGGAAACGGCAACCCAATAATTGCAAAAATTATTGAATTGCAGGATTATTTTGTTGATAAATCTGTCTGGTGTTTTGGTGGAGACGGTTGGGCTTATGATATCGGATACGGTGGTTTAGACCATATTCTCGCTCAAGACAGAAACATTAATGTACTAGTATTAGATACAGAAGTTTATTCAAATACAGGTGGACAGGCTTCAAAAGCAACCCCTCTGGGTTCAGTTGCTAAATTTGCAGCAGCCGGCAAGAGAACAGGAAAAAAAGACCTTGGACTTATTTCAATGAGCTATGGTCATATTTATGTTGCTTCTGTCAGTCTTGGTGCTAATATGAATCAGGTGGTCAAGGTAATGCAGGAAGCTGAAAAATATGATGGGCCTTCGTTAATAATTGCCTATGCACCTTGCATAGCCCATGGAATTGATATGGGTAGAACAGCTTCTGCACAGAAAGAAGCAGTAACTTCAGGTTATTGGCCACTATATAGATTTAACCCTGAGCTTGAAGCAGAGGGTAAAAACCCATTTGTCTATGAAACAAAAGATGCAAAAACAGATATGATGGATTTTATGTTAAATGAGGGTAGATATAAAACACTTAAGAGACAGTTTCCTGATGTAGCTGATGCTTTATTAGATAAGGCAGTAAAATTTAAAAAGGACAAACACGAATATTATAAAAAACTAAGTAAATTAAGTTAAAGATTATTAATAATGCAGGGATGGTATAAACCGTCCCTGTGTTATATATAAACCAACAAACTTTAGAAAGTCAAGGGTCTTTTTAAAGATAGCCTTTAGTAATACAAGGGTGTTTTTAAAGTTTACAAATCTATCATTGCCTAAACTGGCAAATATATTTTCATATCTTGATGTATAATTATTTTATAGTTCTAACAGATAGTAAATTTCTAGTCATAAAAGCACTTGAGGTTGAGAACTTACCATCTATTAACGATAAAACCCAATTCTGTGATGAGTCTTTATCTCCATCACCAGTCCAGACAACAAATCCATTTAATGAGGATTTTTGTAAATATGAGGGAGATATACCCTTTATAGAATAAACTTCTTCTGAAGTTGGAAATCTCCAATTATAATAACCTGCATAATGTCTTACTGTCCAAAACTTAGCTTTATCTAATTTCATTGAATACTTTGCTACTGTCCACATTAAACCTGTAGAATAATCAATCAGTACTCTATCGCCCTCTATGGTTTGTATCTCAAAATTATTATTTATATTTTTATTTAATATTAAATTAATTCCTGCTTTATTAATTTTTGTAAGTCCTGATCTTAATCTTGTTTTTCTTAAAACTTTTACTTTTTCAATAATTTGATTTAATCTGTTTTTATAGTCTCTTTTTTCTAATTTAATAATCATAGATTTAGCTTTACTAAAAAATTCTCCATCAGGATTTTGCTTTATATAATCTTTAAAAGCATTAACAGAATCATAAGCTACAGCTCTTTCGTAACTTTTTTTATCTTTCTTCATTTTTGCATCAGCTATTTCTTTTTTCTTTTTCTTTGCAATTCTTTCATTAATATCTCTTTCGTAAGAAACTAAAACTTCTGTTCTTTCTATATTTAAAGCCTGCCTGCAATATTCTTTTGCTTCTTGCAATTTACCTTCTTCAATATTTTTTTTAATAAGTTTGAATAATTTATTTATTTTTTCTCTATCAGCAATTTCTTTGGCTTTTTTAGGACTAATAACCTTTTTTTTAATTTTAGTGTCTTCTAACGATTTATTTACTACTTTCTTTTTTGAAGTATTGGAATTCCCTAAGAAACCTGGAATTATAAAAAACAGTGCAGTGGCGACTACAATAATTATTACTGCCCCTGCAATTAATAAATTTTTCTTATCTTGTAAAGGGTTTTTCTTTTCAATATTCATATCAAAACCATGATCTTCTCTGCTTCTATCTAAAGGTTGTTTTGGTTTAGAATTTTCAGTTTGTTTATCTTTAAGAATTTCATTGTCATTAACAGGTTTTCCTTTTTCATTAAAAAATCTTCCGTCTGTAACATCATTGCCATTTTCATCTTCTGCATTTTCTAAAGAGAATGAATTATTAGCATTTTCATTAGTAGCAAAAGAACTATTTTCATTTTCTAAACCAATATTTGTATCAAAAGCAGGGTCTAATAAAAATTCATTTCCGTCTTTTTCTATTGAAGGAATTGGAGGAGGAGTATTTTTGTTTAATGGAGTTTCTAAATTTTCATTATCATTTTGATTATGATTTTCTAATACAAAATCATCAAAATCATTTTCTTCAGTTTTCGTCCCTGCGGGAGGTTGCATATTTACAAATTCATTATCAAGATCTAAAGGATCATCTTCTTTTTTGTTTTCTTCCGAACCTGTATCTGTTAAATCAAGTACAAATCCATTATCTTTTTTTTCAGGTTCACTTACTTCTTTCTCAGATGTAAATTTGTTTTCTAGTAATTCAAAATCCTCATCCATTTCAAAAGAACTTAAATCGTCTGCTTTATTCTCTAACTCTTTTTCTTGATTGTTATCATCTATATTTATTACCTCAACACCTTTCTCCTCAAGAACATAAATGTCATCCTCGTCTTCAATTAAATTTATTTCATCTTCTTTAACTCTATCATCTTCAACTATTATCAAACCCTCATCTTTTTTGATATCGGTCTTTTCTTCAGGTTGACTTTCTTCGTCTTCAATTATGAAAGTCCCAACATCATCATCAGAACTATTTGATTTATCTTCAAATTTATTGTTAAATATTTCATCAATACTCTCACCCAAAAAATCATCATCTATTTTATTTTTGTCCATAAGTATATTCTAATAAAAAATAAAAAAAAAGTAAAGGGTTAAAATTATTTTTTTACATTTTATATAATATAATAACAAACCTACTATGACAACACAACACTCATATTTATCTAATAACAACCACATTATATAGTTGACAAATATATAAATCTATACTATACTTATAATGTCTTATAAAGTTTAAGACAATTAAATTCAAAAAAAGGAGGGATTTAAGTCAAATAAACTTAAATTTTAAGAAAAAATGGGAAAAATAATTGGTATTGACCTTGGAACAACAAACTCATGTGTTGCAGTTATGGAAAAAGGGGAATCAAAAATCATACAAAACTCCGAAGGTGGAAGAACAACTCCATCAGTAGTTGCATTTGCTAAAGACGGAGAAAGACTTGTCGGTCAGGTTGCAAAGAACCAATCTGTAACAAACCCGGAAAACACAGTTTATTCAATTAAGAGATTTATGGGCAGAAGATTTGCTGAAGTATCTTCAGAAATAAAGATGGTGCCATATAAGGTTGTTGCAGGTCCAAAGGGTGGAGCAAGAGTTGACATTGACGGTAAACAATTTTCACCACCTGAGATTTCTGCTTTAATATTACAAAAATTAAAAGAGGCCGCAGAAGATTATCTTGGAGAAAAAGTAACAGAAGCAGTAATTACTGTACCTGCTTATTTTAATGATTCACAGAGACAGGCAACTAAGGATGCTGGTAAGATTGCAGGGCTAGAAGTAAAACGAATTATAAACGAGCCTACAGCAGCTGCATTAACTTATGGTATGGATAAAAAAAGTGACCAGCTTATAGCAGTTTATGACTTTGGTGGTGGAACATTTGACATTTCAATTCTTGAAATTGGTGAAAATATCGTTGAAGTAAAATCAACAAATGGTGACACTCATTTAGGTGGAGACAATATAGACCATGCTTTAATAAACTGGATAGTTGACGAATTTAAAAAAGACTCTGGCATTGATCTTTCCAATGACAATATGGCATTACAGAGACTTAAAGAAGGTGCTGAAAAAGCAAAAAAAGAACTTTCAAATACAATGGAAACAGAAATCAACCTTCCATTTATTACAGCAGATGCATCAGGTCCCAAGCATCTTGTTAAAAAACTTTCAAGATCAAAATTTGAGCAATTAGTAGGAGACCTCTTAAGCAAGAGTATTGAACCATGTAAAACTGCAATTAAAGATGCAGGCGTTTCTATATCTGACATAAAAGAAGTTATTATGGTAGGAGGCTCAACAAGAATTCCTTTTGTACAGGAACTTGTTAAGGACTTTTTTAAGAGAGAACCCAATAAAGGCGTTAACCCGGATGAAGTTGTTGCAACAGGTGCAGCTATTCAGGGTGGAGTACTTGGTGGAGAGGCAAAAGATATTCTCTTATTAGACGTAACTCCATTATCCCTTGGAATTGAAACTCTTGGAGGAATTTGTCATAAACTGATTGAAAAAAACACTACAATTCCTACAAAGAAAACTGATACATTCACAACTGCACAGGATAACCAACCAAGTGTTGAAATCCATATCCTACAGGGTGAAAGAGAAATGGCTAAGGATAATAGAACTCTAGGAAAATTTAATTTATCAGAAATCCCACCAGCTCCAAGAAGTGTACCTCAAATTGAAGTTTCGTTTGATATTGACGCTAACGGTATTTTAAATGTTACAGCAAAAGACTTAGCAACAAATAAACAACAGGCAATTACCATAACATCATCATCAGGTCTTTCAGATGAAGATATCAAAGGAATGGTAAAAGATGCTGAAAAACATGCTGAAGAAGATAAAAAGAGAAAAGAGGCAATTGAGGACAAGAACAAACTTGACCAGTCATCTTATGGTTTAGAAAAACTTCTTAAAGAAAACAAAGATAAAATCCCCGAAGAGATGGCAAAAGAAGCAGAAGAAATTATTAAAAATGCAAGAGAAGCTGTTGAAGGTGGAGATGAAGCGAAAATCAAATCAGAGATTGAAAAAATTGATGCATTTACTGCAAAATTATCTCAGGATATGTATAAAAATGCAACACCGCCAAATGCTGAAAACCCAGATGATAGCCAAACTCAGGGCGAAGAACCTTCAGGTGAAGAGAAACCAAAAGATGATGAGGAAGAAGTTATTGATGCAGAATATGAGGACATAGATAAAGGTAAATAAGCTATCCCCTAGCATATAGTCACTAAGTGACCAAAGAAAGAGGCAAGGGACAGATATCTGTCCCTTGTTTTTTATTTAATCTCTTTAACCTTGAATAGGTCATAATTTACTTCTAAGGTTGATTCTTTATCAGAATCATTGTCAATTAAAAATATTTTTGGATATTCTTTTATTACTTTAATTACTCTTGTTGAATAATTTATAAAATTCACATTTGAAGAAACGTCTCTTTTAATTTCATTTATAGCACCGTAGCCATAAAAGAAAGGAAGATTTAACTCAAGAGAGATTTTTCTTATTATGTCAGAAATATATTTTATCTTAGGAAATCCTTCACTATTTTGTTGCCCTATATTTATTTCTTCTCCATTATCTATTATAACAGCTCCAATATCAAAAACTTTGGAAAAAGAATGTATTGAATCTCTTAAATCTGCAAAATTATAATTTCCATCAATAATATGTATTCTATCTGCTATAGATAGAAAATTCCTTAATCCGGAATACTCTTTTTTGTTTTTTACCATATCAATTAAATTTTCAAGCCCTACTGAACTAATTTCATTAATCCATTCTTTTAAATTTGTATTAAGATTATGTTTATTTTTAAATGCAGTTTCACTTAAAACATTTATCAATTTGAATTCCATATCAATACGAAATTCACCGTAAGAATAATATAAAAAATGTTTGTTTTTGTAATTTTTAGTCATATTTATTAAAATATTCAATAATATCATAATAATCTCTTTTTTTGCTAATCCATAAAAGAGCAATGGCCTATAAGAAGTTATTGCACCTAAAAGATCAAGTGAATTTAAACCTGTAAAAACACCTTCAGAAATATTTTTTGCTTCCTGATTAAGTCTTTCAAGACTAAAAGGTTCAGCATCTTTTAAGAAATTTCTATTAATTTTAATATGCCCAGACCTTGTTCTACCTGGAAATAATTTCTGTAAATCAAAATCGGTCTCATGGATTGTTTTTTCAAAAGATATAGGATCCTTATAAAATCCTGAATCAATTTGCTTTTCATTATCAATTATTTCATTGTCTTCTGTTTTATCAAGCACATCATTAAGCAGTACAGTTTTGTCAGATTTATCATCTATTACTGTTATTATATTTGTTTTATCATTTTTTCTTTTTTTCATATTATAGTATTTACCATATAAAACAAAAATTTACAATATTTTTTATTTACACCTAAATTAAAACATACCTTGATGATATGTTTCCTATCTGATAAAATACTCTATGAAAATGTGTAGATTATACAAAATTATATTTTTTATTCTCTTTATTTATTTCTCTTTTGAATTAATTGCACAGTCAAAAACTTCTTCAAATGTCAAAAATGACACCAGTTATTTAAGAAAAAACATGGTAAAAAACCAGATACAGAACAGGGGCATTCTTGATAAAAGAATTTTAAATGCTTTTTTAAACGTAAAGAAAGAAGCATTTGTTAATCTAAAAAACAATATTGATATATATGCAGATAAATCTGTTCCAATTGGTGAAGGCCAGACTATTTCAAGAGCGTATATTACTGCAATAATGCTCTCTGCTATTGTTGATAGAAGATACAAAAAAATCCTTGATATTGGAACTGGCTCAGGTTATCAATCTGCAATACTCGCAGAATTAAACAAAGAAGTGTTTACTATTGAAATAAAAGAGAGCTTAAGTAAAATTGCAGAAAAAAAACTGTCAACCTTAGGTTATAATAATATAAAATTCAAAGCTGGGGATGGCTATCAGGGCTGGGAACAATATGCACCTTTTGATGGAATAATAATCACATCTTCATTAAATCATATACCGCCAAAATTGGTAGAACAACTGGCAATTGGTGGCAGAATGATAATACCGGTAGCATATTCAAAGAATGTTCAGGAGCTTGTACTCATTGAAAAAATTAAAAAAAATAAGATAAAAAAAATCAATCTGATACCTGTTGATTTTGTTCCAATAATCAGATTGGGCGAAAACAAGGGTTCACATATTAAAAAGGAGATAAAAAATGCCACAATGGATAAATAGTATATTACCAATATTGATATTATTAACAGTAGTAGTTATTGTAATTAAAAGATTACCTAAAATTGAACTGGGTCATAGTAAAAAGTTTTTAAGCAGAAGAGTATTAAACTGGGTTCCTCTTGGACTTACCTATGCAATGTTGTATATGGGAAGATATAATCTAACTGTAAGTAAAGGTAAATTCGAAGAGATGAAAAACCTGGACGGTAGCTCACTTATGGGAAATGAAGCCTTTGGGATTATATTTGGAGTAGGAACAATAGTTTATGGGTTTTCATTCCTGATAAACGGTCCACTTACTGATAGATTTGGAGGAAGATTTTCAATCCTAATGGGCGCTTCAGGTTCTATGGTTATGAATCTTGTAATGGGACTTGCTACACTGTCAATAATTAACCAGGGTCCATTTCACTCATATATTACGTCACATTTTGTTTTTATTTTTTCAACCCTATATGCTATTAATATGTATTTTCAAAGTTTTGGAGCCGTTGCAATTGTTAAGGTGAATGCATCTTGGTTTCATGTAAGAGAGCGAGGTGTTTTTGGTGCAATTTTTGGGATATTAATATCTCTGGGAATATATTTTGCATTTGATATTGGAGGAATGATACTGAAGTCATTTGGCATTGAATGGGTATTTCTTGTACCTGCAATAATGCTGACTATCTTCTGGATTATTGATGTTTTCTTAGTTAGAAATACACCTCAGGAAGCTGGATTAAAAGATTTTGATACTGCTGATGCCTCATCAGGTGATGATGGACCAAGACTTGGCGCCTTTGTTGTTTTTAAAAAAATGTTTTCTAATCCAATAATTATGACAATTGCAATTATAGAATTTTCGAGTGGATTTTTAAGACAGTCTATTATGCAGTGGTTCAGAACCTTTGCAAAACAAACTGACGGAATTCTGCATTTAAAAGGTAGTTTTGTATATGACAACTGGGGACTTTTACTCTGTGTAGCAGGAATTATGGGTGGTGTTATTGCAGGAATTATTTCTGACCATGTTTTTGGATCAAGAAGGGGTCCTGTAGCCGTACTTCTATATGCAGTAATGTTTACCGGTGCACTTACACTCATCTTTGTATATAAAACACCTGCAGTTGGAATATTAATTCTTGTTATGTCAATGGCAGTAATTGGCGTTCATGGAATGTTGTCTGGAACAGCAAGTATGGACTTTGGTGGCAGAAAGAACGTAGGAATGGCAGTAGGAATAATTGACGGCTTTGTTTACCTCGGTACAGCTGTAATGTCCTTTACTTATGCATTGCTACTTCCTAAGGAACAAATAGTTAATGGTGAATTAACAGGTCCTGCAACAGACCCGAATAATTGGTTAGCATGGCCGATAGCTATGGTTCCAATAGCTGCTCTAGGATTAATCCTATCTCTCAAAGTATGGAATGCATATCCTAAACCAAAGACTGAATAAAACAAAGAGATTTGGATAAATTAAGTGACAGGATAAAGTTTATTTGAAGTAAAAAATAGAAAAATGGGTATTGTTAAAAAATAAATAATTCATAACCCTCGTCTCTCGTCTCTGAAAGTACTT
>JAOZTV010000028.1:0-353 GCA_029939015.1 Candidatus Aminicenantota bacterium | reverse complement strand
ATATATATTTCCAAAATACTATAATCTGTATTTATAGTCCTCGTCGATCGTATCTGAAAGTGCTTTCTTTTATTAAACCTTTTTTAAAGGCTGCAAGCAACATTCTTAACTCTCTAATCTGGTTTTTTAATTTAATTCCAACATCTGTATCTTTTATTCTTATTCTATCTGTTTTTTTATCAAGCACACGTTTATAGGATAGAATATCTTTTTCCTCTTCGATTGCTTTTTGTGTTGACTCAAAGCTTTCGTGTGATGCTAATTGCATACCATAAGAGTTATATGTCAGAGTATATCCGGCAATTCCTGTTTCAGGTTGATATGCCTTTGAAAACCCACCATCTATAACAAGT
>JAOZTV010000027.1 GCA_029939015.1 Candidatus Aminicenantota bacterium | reverse complement strand
CTTAATTAATTTTGAATTAAAATATACTAATCCAATTCACCTAGAATTGTATTTGAATTTCTCCAGTTTGAAGATACTTTTACATATAGGTCTAAAAATACTTTCTTGTCAAAATAATCTTCGAGATCCTTTCTTCCAGTTTCGCCAATTTGTTTTATTAAAGACGCCTTACTACCAACAATAATTTTCTTTTGAGATTTTGTTTCAACAAAAATTTCAGCTCTGATATAAACTATTTTTCCTTTATCTGTAATTTCATGGACTTTTGCAAATGTTGTATATGGAAGTTCTTCTCTTGTTAAATTCAATATTTTTTCTCTTATTAATTCTGAAACAAAGAATTTTTCAGTCTGCAATGTATATTCTTCCTCAGGATAAAAATTATCACCTTCAGGTAGATGTTTATATATTAACTCTTCTAATAAATCTACATTTATACCTGTTAAGGCTGAGACTGGTACTATTTCTGACCAGTTCAAAATGTCTTTTACTTCATTTATCATATCAAGGGCTTTAGACTTTTTATATTTATCAATTTTGTTTATTATAATAAATGCTGGTTTATTAGAATTTTTAATCATATCAATTATAAACTTATCTTCTCTTTTGTCAGCAACTTCTACAAAATAGAGTAGTATATCGGCGTCAAGCAATGAGTTATGAACATCTTTCATCATTTTTTGATTTAACTTATATTGGGGGACATGGATACCAGGAGAATCAAAGAAAATTATCTGTCCTTTCTCACTTGTTTTAATACCAAGTATCTGTTTTCTTGTTGTTTGAGGTTTATCAGAAACTATTGAAACCTTTGTTCCCATTACCTTGTTCAAAAATGTTGATTTTCCAACATTTGTTCTTCCAATTAATGCTACATAGCCTGATTTTCTTTTTTCATTGTTTTTCATAAATTTTTACCTTTGTTATCCTATTTTTATTTACTTCCAATATTTTAAATATATGGTTTTCTATTATTATCTGATCAGATACCTTTGGTATTTTTCCTGATACAAAATTTATTAACCCTGCAAGGGTTTGAAAGTCTTCATCATCGTCAATTTTAATGTTTAAAGTAGAGTTTAATTCATCTATTTCAGTGTTGCCATTTACAATATAATAGTCTTTCTCTTTAATTATTTGTTGAATATCCTCATCATATTCATCACTTATTTCACCAACTATCTCTTCTACAATATCTTCCATAGTTATTATTCCAGAGACACCACCAAACTCATCAATAACTATTGCAAATTTTTGTTTTGTTTTCTGCATTTCGTTTAAGAGCTTTAATATTCTCATAGTTTCAGGAATAAAAAAAGCAGGGCGTATTACATCATTAATTTTAAAATTCTTTTTGTTTAAATTTGAGAAAATATCTTTAGCAAGCACCATTCCTGTAATATTATCAATACGTTCATCAATTACCGGATATCTTGATTTTTTATTTTCATCAAAAATTATTATCATTTCTTTTAAAGATATGTCTTTTGATACATAAATCATATCAACTCTAGGAGTCATTATTTCTTTGACTATTGTATCTCCAAATTCAAGGATACTTTCAATCATAGCCTTGTCTTCGGTCTCAATAACCCCTTCTTTAGTGCCTTCTTCAATAAAAATTTTTAATTCTTTATCTGTTAATTCATCCTGCTCAATATCCTCAGGGAATTTTTTTAATAGCATCGTAAATATTTTATTTACCGGATAATTAAGCACCCATGGAATAGGGAACAAAAACAATAAACGTTTAAGTAATAATTCTTTTTTGAAATAAGAAATTGAATATAAAATTAAATTAAAAATGAAAATAAAGATTAGTATTATAATTAAAGTATATAAAAACATTATATATATTGATAGATTATTCGTTAATCCAATAAAAAGATAGAATGTAAAGAGAAAGGTGCATATTTGTAAAAAAAACGAAAATGAGGCAAGAGAGTTCTTTACCAGTTCGTAATTTTTAACAAAATCAAAAGTACTTTTGTCAGCCATATTATCATCTAAAAATCCAACGAGAGAAATACGTGAAAAATTTTTAAAACTGTTCTCTAAAAAATAAAAAATAATTGTTATTAAAAAGAGTATAATATATAAAATAATTTCTAATTCAGTGCTCATTTTGTTTTTTAAAAACCATTATAACACAGATTACAAATTAGTAAAAATATGATATACTGTTTATTCTAAATTGAGAGGTAATTATGATTAGTTCTGATAATACAAATAATGGATTTTTAGAGGAGTATATTAATCCAAAAAAAACTAAAGCTAAATTAGTATTATATATAATTGCATTGATTTCATTTTTAATTATGTTCTATTTATTATTTAATAAATCTAATAATAGACTTAGTGTTGATGAATTAAAATCGTCAATAAAATTATTCAATATTGAAAGTAAATGGAAAAAGAACGGTAAGATGAATGATGGTGAATCTGAAAAAATAATACTTGTTCCTACTATCTCATTTAAAATTAAAAATATTGGAAAAAGTGAGTTGACATATTTAAGTATTGTTGGTGTTTTCAGGTTTCATTCTAATGAGAAATTTCTAGGCGAAGGTAATAAAATGGTTCTTAAGAAGCCTTTGAAACCCGGACTTGCTACAACTAATCAGATAACAATAGTCTCTGATAGGGGATATCGAGCTAGTTCAATTAATGCATTTCTTGATAATGAGAAAGAATGGCAGACCACTTTTGTTGATATATATGCAAAGCTTGGTGGCTATAAACATGTTAAGATTAAGAGATTTAATATAAGTCGTAGAATTGAAGGAATGAATCTTAATGTTAAAATATTGGAACCTGAAAATAAAAAAACAAAAAAAAAGGCAGGAACAAAATGAATAATTACGAAGAAGCTGGAAAAAGTGGGTCAAAGGTAAGATCTGATTGTCTAATTGGTATTAATATTTTAGCTGAAGGTGGATTAAGTTTTGATATTAATAGTAAGGTTGACATAATGTATGGTAAAGCCAATAGAGATTTACTTAAAACATTATGTGCTTTTTTTGAAATCAAAAATGCAAATATAAAATTTGAGGATTCAGGAGCAATTCCTTTTGTAATTATGGCTAGGTTTGAAGCTGTAGTAAGAAAACTTGGAATTGATAATGGGAAAAAATTTGTGCCGGAATTTTTATATGATTTCAAAGATAGTGCAAGAGATAGGTTTAGAAGATCAAGACTTTATTTACCCGGAGATCAGATTAAATTAGCTTTAAACGCTTCAATTCATAACCCTGATGGGCTTATACTTGATCTTGAAGATTCAGTTTCTCCAAATATAAAAGATGAAACAAGAATTCTTGTCAGAAATGCTTTAAGGTCAATAGATTTTAAGGATTCTGAAAGAATGGTTAGAATTAATCAACTGCCAATGGGCTTGAAAGACCTTGAAGATATTATACCCTATGGTGTACATCTTATTCTTATTCCTAAGGTTGAAACAGCAGAACAGCTAATAGAAGTTGATAAAAAAGTAGATGAACTAACTAACAATTCAGATGAAATTTACTTTATGCCAATTCTTGAAAGTGCTAAGGGAATACTAAATGCAGATTCAATTGGAGCTGCAAGCAAAAGAACTGTTGCTCTCGCTATTGGACTTGAGGACTATACTGCTGATTTAGGAGTAGAGCGAACAAACGAAGGTAAAGAAAGTTTATTTGCAAGACAGATGATAATTAATGCTGCAAGGGCAAATGGAATACAGGCAATTGATACTGTTTTCTCAGATGTGTCTGATATGGAAGCATTGAAAGAAAGTGTTTTAGAAGCAAAGGCTCTTGGCTTTGATGGAAAGGGTTGTATTCATCCAAGGCAGATAAAAGTCGTTCACGAAGCTTTAGCTCCATCATCAAAAGAAATTGATAAGGCAAAGAAAATAGTAATTGCTTCGGAAAAGGCACAAAAACAAAATCTTGGAGTAGTATCACTTGGTAGTAAAATGATTGACCCTCCTGTAATTAAGAGAGCAGAGCGAGTAATTAAAATTGCAAAAAAAGAAAATATTTTAGAGGATAATTGGAGAGCAGAATATGGAAAATAAAATAAATCAGGCGGGTAGGGAAGTACCGTCAATAATAAACGGTCAAGAACAAATACCTTATATGGGTGTAGGTAAATATAAACCTGAAAATAAATTTAAGGCTGCACCTCCAATTCGATCATCAGCTGATTATCCTTCAAGTGGAGATAAAAGAGTTAAAACAATAAAGGACGCTTTTAAAAAATTTGGATTAAAGGATGGAATGACAATATCCACTCATCATCATTTAAGAAATGGTGATTTTGTTGCAAATATGGTATTTGATGCAGCAGCAGAATTAGGAATAAAAAACCTCAGATGGTTTCCGAGTGCATCTTTTCCTGTACATGCACCCAATTTGAAGCATTTAAAATCAGGTGTTATACATCATATTGAAGGTTCAATGAATGGACCCCTTGGTGATTTTGTGTCTGAGGGCAATATGAAAGGAACTGGAGTATTAAGATCTCATGGTGGTAGATATCAGGCTGTACAGGATGGAGAAGTCCATATTGACTTTGCTGTAATATCTGCTCCGGCATCAGACCCATTCGGAAATGCCAATGGATTGAGAGGACCTGCTGCCTGTGGTTTATTAGGATTTGCATTAGCTGACTCACAGTATGCAGATAGAGTTATTGTTGTAACAGATAATCTTGAGCCATTTCCATGTATTCCATGGCAGATTCAGGGTAATAATGTTGACTGTGTAGTTGAAGTTGACTCAATTGGAGATCCTACAAAGATAATTTCAGGTACTACACAATTAACAAAGAGTCCTGATAGACTTTTTATTGCTGAATTAGCCGTAGAGTTTGCAATGAAATCTGGAATAATAAAAGATGGTTTTTCACTTCAATCTGGTGCTGGTGGCACTTCTCTTGCCTTTACTGTTTTTTTAAGAGATATAATGAGAAAAGAGGGCATAAAGGCAAGATTCATGAGGGGTGGTTCAACAAAATATCTTACAGATATGCTTGAAGAAGGCTTGACAGATTATATACTTGATGGACAGACCTTTGACCTTGATGGTGTTCGGTCAATGAGAGAAAACCCTGCTCATCAGGATACGAGTCCATTTACAAGTTATAATTATCATGGCAAGGGTAATTTTGCGTCAATTCTTGATGCAGTTATTCTTGGTGCAACAGAAGTTGACCTAGATTTCAATGCAAATGTCGTCACACATTCTGATGGAAGACTATTGCATGGTATTGGTGGATGGCAAAATTGTCTGTTTGGAAAAACTGTAATACTTCCAATACCTTTATTTAGAGATAGAATTCCTGTTATTGTTGACAGAGTAACTACTCTAACTGGTCCCGGAGAGCTTATTGATGTAATTGTTACTGAAAGAGGGATTGCAATAAATCCTCGAAGACTTGATTTAATAAATGCAGTAAATGGTATGGGATTACCGATTAAAACTATTCAGGAATTAAAGGAGGAAGCAGAAAAGATATGTGGAGGAATTCCTAAGAAACCAAAATTAGGAGATAAAACAGTAGCTGTGATAAAATGGGTAGATGGAACTATTATTGATGCAGTTAAACAGGTATTATAAAAAATGACAAATTTTCCTCAAATTCCTAATTATAGGATAATTAAAAAGCTTGGTGAAGGAGGAATGGCTCATGTATATATGGGTATTCAGGAAAAATTAGAAAGAACCGTTGCAATTAAAGTTTTAAAAAGCCATCATTTAAAAGATGAAACTTTTGCAAAAAGATTTTTGAAAGAGGCTGAAACTGCAGCAAACTTAATACATCCGAATATTGTGACTATCTATGATGTTGGAGAGTTTAATGGTCTTTATTTTATTGTAATGGAACTATTGGAAAGTAGTTTAAAGGACAAAATAAAGCAGAGAATTCTTGATGGTGCTAGATATAAAATGTCACTTGAAGATGGTGAAACCATGATAGAACCTATTACATCTTTAATAAATTCAGATAATGATAAGGATGGTACTTTTTATGGTTGTAAAGAATCATCGGATATTATAAGACAGATAGGAAGTGCATTGGACTATGCTCATTTGGAAGGTTTTATTCATCGGGATATTAAACCGGACAATATTCTTTTCAGGAAGGATAAAACTCCTGTTCTTGTGGACTTTGGAATTGCAAGACCAATAAATGCTTCTTCTGGTATGACTACGGAAGGCATAATAATTGGAACACCACATTATATGAGTCCTGAACAATGCCATGGAGAAAAAATTGATAAAAGAAGTGATTTTTATAGCCTTGGAGTTGTTTATTATGAACTTCTTACAGGTAAAGTACCATATAAAGCCGATAGTGCAACTGGTATTCTTGTAAAACATATAAAAAACCCTATACCCATTTTACCAGATAAATTAAAAATTTTACAACCTTTTATTAATAAATCAATGTCAAAAGACAAAACTGACAGGATAACTAATAATAAAGAACTTCTTGACTTTATTAATCCTCTTTTAAAGGAATTTGATAATAGCCTGTTAAAAAAAGATAATAAAATGAATTCACTTGAAAATGATTGGACATTTAATGATAGTGATTCACATATTGACAATATAAACATAGATAAAAATGAACTTGAGTCAGATGCCTCTTCCAGTGGTTTAAAATTGTTTTTTATGGTAACCTTTTTGGCAATTGTTGTTGTTTCATATTTCATTTTTATTTATAAAAGTTCTGATTCAATTATTAAAGATAATTCAGAAATTAATAAAGTTTCCCAAAAAAAGAGTACTTTTTCTGAAAAAAACAATAAAATTTTGAAAAATAATTTAATTAATAAAAAAGAGAATCTCAAATCTGAACAAATTAAAAGATATTTAATTCTTGCTGAAGAGTACTTATCAAAAAAAGAGTTTGATAATGCCCAGGATAAAATTGAACTTGCAAAAGAAATATATTATTCAAAAAATGTAAAAGCCTTAGAGAGAGAAATTAAAGTACAAAAATCTGAATATATTGAGAAAAAAAAATTAGAAAATTATAATAATCTAATTCAAATATCTAAGGAAGCATTATTAAAAAAGGAATATAAAATAGCTTATGAGAATTTACGTTCAGCAGCACTTATAAATGAAACAGACGAGGTTAAGACTCTTGTGGATAAAGTTTTACAAGAAGAAAAAGATTCTATAGCATTAAAAAAATCAATAGAAAAGAAAAAAAAAGAAAAAAGGCTTAGGGATAATAATGCTTATAAAAGAGCAAAATCTATTAATAAAGTATATGGTTATGAAACATATTTAAAAAAATTTCCTAATGGCAGATTTAAGAAAGAATCTCAAAGGCGAATAGAAGACCTGAAAAGTGCAATTTTAATTGAAGAAACCGGCAAGGATAATATTGCCTTTGAAGAGGCAAAAAAAAGCGGTACTATTAGTTCTTATGAAAAATATATAAAAACTCATCGAGTAGGTAAATTTATAACAATTGCTCAACAAAATATACTTGTATTAAAAGAAAAGATAAGAAAAAAAACAAAAATAAAATTCAATGTAAAATACATTAAATTTTTTAATAAAGAAACAGGTAGGCCTGGAAAACCATCTATGAGAATTTACTTAACTAAATTTAAAGCAATTAAATCAAATTATATTTTTTCAGAGATTAAATTTTTAAATAAATTTTATAAAATTGAAGATTTTAACACAAAAATATATATTGAGTACAAGAATGTTAAAACAAAATTTGTTTTTAAAACAAAAATTAAAAATATTATACAAAGTAATAATCTTTCAAATTTTATTTATACGACAGGTATGGGGTGGAAAGATAAGGCCAAATGGACTCCGGGAAAATATATAGTTTCAATATATATGGATGAAAAACCAATTGGTAATAGTACTTTTGTAATTGAGTGAAATTGACAAAACTGGCTAAATCGTGTATAAATATATATGATTAAATTGAAATTTATATTATTATTTATCATCTTCACATTTATAAACCAGACAATTTTTTCAAATGAAAATACATTTATCAAAATTGAAGCCACAGTGGAACCAGAAATAATAATTATTGGTCAGGAAGGTATTTTAAAAATAAAAATAACAGCCTTAGATTCTGTTATGATTTCTTCTTCTCCTGAATTTGTAGTTAGATTGAATGATAGCGAAAATGGAATTATATTTGCAAAAAATTTTTTTACTGCATCAGAATTGGAATTTAAAACAAAACAGGAAGGTCTTAATGTTTTTTTAGATCTTGAAAAAAAAATTCTCATACCTTTTAAAATTGATGAGTCTTATCCTCTATCTCAGCATAAAATCAGCGGCAATGTAATTTTTACAGCTGTTGAAAAAAAAGATAATTGGTCAGTTAAAACTTTTAAAAATTTTTCAACTACTTATTTTAAATCCAAGAAGTTAAAAATTAAAAAAAATAGTAGAAATAGAAAGAATTATAAGAAAAAATAATGTGTTTTTTTAATAATATAGAATTATTAAAACAAAAACGGAGTTAAAAATGGATATATTTAAAAAATGTTATGATTTTACAAAAGCAGACGAAGCAAAAAAATCTGGGTTATACCCATATTTTACAGAAATCGAAAAGGTTGAAGGAAATTACGTATGGGTTGCTGGTAGAAAAATCTTAATGGTTGGCTCAAATAATTATCTGGGACTCTTTGATGATCAAATAATCAAAGATAGTGTGAAAAAAGCGGTTGATTTTTATGGTTCATCAACTTGTGGTTCAAGATTTTTAAATGGTACTTATTCGCTTCATGTAGAATTAGAGAACAAACTTGCAACTTATATGGATAAAGAAGAAGCACTTACTTTTTCAACAGGATTTCAAACTAACCTTGGAGTTGTTGCTGCTATTGCAGGTAGAGATGATATTATAATAATTGATAGAATGGTTCATGCTTCAGTAATGGACTCAGTTAGATTATCATATTCAAGAGTTGTAAAATATAAACATAATGATATGGATGATCTTGAAGCAAAATTGAAAATTCTACCTGAAGATAAGGGTAAAATAATTGTAGTTGATGGTGTTTTCAGTATGGAAGGTGATCTTGCAGATGTACCTGGTATAGTAAAATTAGCTAAAAAATATAATGTTAGAGTAATTGTTGACGATGCACATGGTGTTGGTGTCATGGGTAAAAATGGTAGGGGAACCTGTGAACATTTTGGCTTAAATGATGAGGTTGACCTTATAACAGCTACTTTTTCAAAATCATTTGCTTCACTAGGTGGCTTTGTTGCTGGTGATAGCAAGGTTATTCAATATATTAAACATCATGCAAGATCCTTAATCTTCTCTGCGTCAATTACTCCAGCTGCTCTTGGAGCCGCGGATAAGGCATTAGATATAATTCAGAATGAACCTCATAGAAGAGAAAGACTTTGGGCAATTACTAAATATATGAATACAGAATTAAATAAAATGGGCTACCATACAGGTAATACAGAAACTCCAATAATTCCTGTTTTTATTAGAGATGTAGAAAAAACATTTAAACTCTGGTATTTTTTAAGAGAATTTGGGATTTTTACTAATCCTGTAATTGCACCTGCAGTACCACCGGAAGATGCATTAATAAGAACTTCCTTTTCATCAACTCATACAGATGAGAATCTTGAATTTATTCTAAAAGGTTTTTATGAGGGTGGTAAGGCAATAGGAATAATTTAATTTTGCTGTCAATTTCTTTAATAATTATTACTTATAATTCTGAGAAATTTATTGGGTCTTGTTTAGATTCTGCATTTTCCCAATCAATAGATTTTAATAATATAATTATTGTTGATAATAATTCTCAGGATAATACTAAAAACATTATCAATAATTACAAAAATTTAAACTGCATAAAATTAGATTATAATTCAGGCTATTCAAAAGCTGCAAATATTGGTATTGGATATAGAAAATCCGACCTCTATGTGATTTCTAATGCCGATGTTTTATTAGAGAGCAATTTCGTAGCAAATACCAAATATTGTTTTGCGAATAATACAGAAATAGATATGCTTTCGCCTCTTATGTTACGGTTTGATAAAAAAACAATTGATTCGGCTGGTCAGGAATATTCTTTGTTCTTATATCCTAAGGAAATTGGTTATAATAAAAAAGCTAGTGATATGAAATTTGAAAAAAGAAAAATATTTTCAGTATGTGGAGCTGCTACAGTTTTTAGTCACCATTCTTTAGAAAAATTAAAATTAGATGGTAAATACTACGATGAAGATTTTTTTATGTTCTGGGAAGATTTTGATATAGGCTGGAGAGCAAATTTATTAGGTTTGAATATTATGTTTTATCCAAAGGCTATTGTTTATCATTATAGAAGTGCAACTCTTAAGAAGACTTTTTTATCTAAAATAGCCTTATCACTTGGCAGAGATTCTAATATAAAATACCATCTTGTAAAAAACAGATATCTTACATTAATTAAAAATTTTTATTTTAAAGATTTCTGGTATCTTATTCCTTTAATTATATTTAAAGATATTTTATGGGTTGGAATGTTGACATTTAGTTCTCCAAAAATTATAATAAAACTTATTAAATCATCAAATTTTATTATAAGAGCTTTTAGAAAGAGGAATTTATTAAAAAAAATGATTATAAGGAATAATAATTAAAATGATTGTAATTATATTGATGTTATCTTTTATCCTGTCATTTTTGATTACAATTTATGGTACACCTATAACAAAAAAAGTAGCTCATAGGTATAAAATTTTAGATTATCCTGATGGAAGACTTAAAAAGCAAAAGGAACCTGTTCCATATATGGGTGGTGTAATTGTTTATTTTGCCTTTATTGCACCGGTTGCCTTATTGGTACCATTCAATAAGGAATTATTGGGAATACTTTTTGCTGGTTCTATTCTTTTAATAGTTGGCTTATTTGATGATCTTCAGGCATTAACTCCACAAATTAAATTCTGGTTTCAAGTAATTGCTACTTTTGTACTGATAAAAAGCGGTATTTTTATTAATCTTCTTTTCATACCTTACTGGTTAAATGCTGTTTTGTCATTTTTATGGATATTGTCTATAATTAACGCAATTAATATTATTGATATTATGGACGGTCTGGCATCTTCAATTGCCCTGATTGCATCAATAATAATTTTTATTTTATCATTATTTAATAATAATTTTTTAATTACTATTTTATCTCTTAGTCTTGCAGGGTCTCTATTTGCATTTTTAAAATTTAACTGGGCTCCTGCTACAATTTATCTTGGAGACGCAGGTTCAATGCTTGTCGGGATGATTTTAGGCTCTTTAACAATAATGCTTGATTATACGACGTATAATGATTCAGGTTTTATTCTTGCAATAGGTATTCTTGCAATCCCTATTTTTGATATTACTTATGTTATTATTTTAAGGATTTTTAAGGGTATTTCTCCGTTTCTTGGAAGTCCTGATCATTTTGCACTCAGATTAAAAAAAAAGAAATCTTTGTCAACTCCTAAAACAGTCTTGTATATAATTTTCATTCAATTATTTATTGCAATTATAGTACTTATTAGTTTTTTTCAAAATTCAATTTTTACTATTATTACTGCAGTCTGTCTTGCCTTATTTTTTGGAATTATTGGTTTATGGCTTGCAGATGTAAAAATGGATTAATTACTTATAATGATTAATCAATCTTATGATACTATCATTATCGGAGCAGGTATTTCAGGGCTTACAGTTGCCAAACACATAAGAAACAATTATTTAATAATTGAAAAAAACAATGAATGCGGTGGCTTATCAGGCCAATATTCGGATAATGGTTATGACTTTGACTATGGCGGGCATTATTTTCATTTTCAAAATAAAGAGCATATATATAATTATATTAAAAAATATTCAAAATTTACAAGATATATAAAAAATAGCAAGGTATATGTTTTAAATAAATTTATGCCTTTTCCTGTTCAATATCATCTGTCTTTTTTTCCATATCTTTTAAAAAACAATATTTTAAATGAAATAATAAATATGAAAAAAAACAATGATAATTCAAATAACCTTGAAGAACATTTGATAGATTCTTTCGGTAAATCGTTATACAATGTTTTTTTTAAACCATTTTTATCAAAATACTATAGTATGGAACTAAAACAATTAATTCATTCTAAAGACAAGGGGAGTATTCCTATTCCTAACAAAAAAGAAGTTTTAGATGGTTATAATGGTAAAAAATTTAAAGCCATTGGATATAATCCTGCTTTTTATTATCCAGAAAATGCTTTAAAATATTTTATTAATAATTTCTCAAAAGATTTGGAAAAGAATATTCTCTACAACACAGAAGTGATAAAAATTGATATAAAAAACAAAATTATTTATACAAATAATAATCAATATCAATATAAAAAACTTATAAATACAATGCCCTTAAAAGAGTTTCTTAAAATATCAATAAATAAAAACATTGATAATATGGAATTGGGATTAAAAAACATTTCAACACTTATAACAAATGTTGTACTAAAAAAAAGAAGAAAAAGATTTCATTGGGTTTATTTGCCAGACAAAGAATGCCCTTTTTATAGATTTGGATATTATCCTGGACGAGGTAGAATATCAGGCTATCTTGAGCAAACAATTACAAATAATAAAACAGGCTCTCAAGGTGGTTTAGAATCTGTTTTTAACATTTTAAAAACGCTTGGAGTAGTTAAATATAAAGACGAGATAAAATTTATAAGTAATAAGTTTATACCTGTGTCGTATATATTATTTGATAAAGAATGGGGGGATATTGTTCCTCAAACATTAAAAAATCTTAAAAGTAGTGATATTTATTCAATAGGAAGATACGGTTCCTGGGATTATACCTCAATGAGTGACGATATACAAAATGCAATTAAAACTGCTGAGGAGATAAATAATGGAAAATAAAATAACAAAAAAAGACTTACAATTAATAAATAAAAAAAACATAAATAAAGAGCAAATATTAGAACAAATTGAAAGGATTAAAAAGGGTACAATATTTTCTGAACTAATGCGTCCTGCAGCTTTGAATGATGGAATAAAAAAAATGACAAAAAATGAAGAGAGTTTTTATCTATCTTTTTTTGAAGAAAATAGAACAAGTTTAAAGCTTTTGAAATTTATACCAGCATCTGGTGCTGCAAGTAGAATGTTTCTTGATTTAATATCTTATTATAATGATGAAACCATGGAACAAAATAATTACATAGATGAATTTGTAACGGGTATAGAAAATAATTTTTTTGCATTTACAGACGAACTCAATGTCTGCATAAAAAAAAATGGTTATGATTTAAAAGAATGTATAAAAAACAATGATATTCGGATTATTTTAAAATATTTATTAACCGAAAATGGTTTGAATTATGCAAACTTACCTAAGGCAGTATTAAAATTTCATATAGATAAAACTGGAATCAAAACACCAATTGATGAGCATATTGATGAAGGACTTAATTATGCAAGAGGATTAAACGACAACACTTATCTTCATTTTACTATATCAAAAGAATTTAAAGATATATTTTTTAAAAATATAGACTCAAAATCATTGAATATATCTTTATCTGAGCAAAAGGAATACACTCAAACTATTGCACTTAATGAAAATAATGTACTCTTTAAAATTAATAATGAAATCCTTTTTAGACCTGGTGGTCATGGTGCATTAATAGAAAATCTCAATGAATTGGATGCAGATATTATTTTTATAAAAAACATAGATAATGTTGTTATAAAAAAACTATCTGTCAAAACAAATTATTATAAAAAAATACTTGCTGGTTATATTATTAATATCAGAAATCAGGTTTTTGAATTTTGTAAAATATTAGAAAACACAAATATAAAAGATGAAGTAGTAAAAAAAATTATAAATTATTGTGTTGATACATTAAATATACAATTTGCAGATAACTTCTATAAACTTAGTATTAAGAATCAAATAAAAACCCTTAAAAACAAATTACATAGACCTATAAGAGTTTGTGGCATGGTAAAAAATGAAGGTGAACCTGGTGGTGGTCCATATTGGGTTAGACGGAATGGAGAAATTTCTTTGCAGATAATTGAAAGTGCATCGGTTAATAAATCGAACAAAAATCAGTTTAATATTTTCAGTAAAGCTAAGTTTTTTAATCCTGTTGATATTATTTGTGCAATCAAAGACTATAAAGGAGTAAAATATAATTTAAAGAATTTTATTGACAATGATGCTTTTTTTATTTCAGAAAAATCTAAAAATGGAAAAATGCTAAAAGCCTTAGAACTTCCAGGCTTATGGAATGGGGCTATGTCAGACTGGATTACAGTTTTTGTAGAAGTGCCTTTAATAACATTTAATCCTGTCAAAACAGTTAATGACTTACTTAAAAATAATCATCAGGAGAATAATATCTAAATTATTCACCGAACAACTTAGTAAAAAAAATATTTTTAACAATAAACTCTTGCTTATTTTTTTTATTATCTATATTATTTAATATAAGATATGTTTTTGTAGGAGGAATTATGAACAAAAAATTAACTATTAGAAGAAAAATTATTTTTATTTTGTTTGGGATTTTAATTATATCAAGTTTGATAATAATCCCTTATATCTTACAAAAACTTTCTACAATTGAAGATGAGACCTTATTAAGAACATCAACCAGTTTTAAAGCCGAACTCCAAAACGCATTGATAGCAAAAGATAAGGTATGGTTGACAAATGCTCTGCAAATTGCCAATAACCCCTTAATTGAAGAAGCTATGTCAAGCGGAGACAGGGATACCTGTATTTCGGTGCTTAAAAAATATAGTGGTATATATAAAAAGAACACAGGATTTAAAAATGTTAAATTTCATTTAATTGATAAAGATTTAAAATCTTTTGTAAAATCATGGAAATCAAACTCTTTTGGTGAAGAACTATCTTATTCAGATGCCTATAAAGAGGTTAAAAATAATCAAAAGCCAATAGTTACACCTGAGGTTTCAAGTAAAGGTCTAAGACTGAAGGGTCTATTTCCTGTTTTTTTTGAGTCAAAATTTGTTGGTATAGTAAATTTTGAAGGTGGATTAAACTCAATTAAAACAACATTAAGTAAGAATAAAATCGAATTTTTATATTTTCTGAAAGATGATTATCTGAATATTGGAAAGTCAATTAAAGATAATAAAAAATATGAAAATCATACTCTTAGCCAGAAAAATGCAGATAAAGAATTTCTAGATGATTTATTAAAGAATATAAAAATCTCTGATATGGAAGGGGAATATCTCTTTGACAAAAATTATCTATATACTATGGTTCCAGTCAAAAGTTTTAATGGAAAAGAAATTGGGATATATATATTAGGACAAAAAAAAGACATTGTAATTGAAGGTATTGAAAAGAATAAAATCCTGATATTTAATATACTCATTGCTTTTATGATAATGTTTATCGTCTTTTTAGTTGCAATAGCCTATGGTACAGAAATAATAATAATTAAACCAATAAGAAATATTGTAGAAATAATTAAAAGTTTAGCTGGCGGTGATCTTACAAAAGACCTTAAAGTTAAACAGAATGATGAAATTGGTACATTATCTGATTCTTTAATATTGGTAATAATGTAAATCAAGTACACGTTGTAAAACAAGCTCCATATAGACAACCAAGAAAAAAAGTAAGACCTCAAATAAAAAGAACTCCAATTGTTGCACCAAAAGTTAGTAATGGGATGAAATTGGATATGAGCAAAGGTATAGATAATGAAGATGACGATTTTGAGAGGTTTTAGTAATGAAGAAAGGGAAGTAGGCAAGGAGGCAGAAAGGCAAGAGAAGAATAATTATTAGACATTTTGTTAATTACAAAACGAACTAATAGGTTTTTTACTCTTTGCCTCCCTGCCTACTTGCCTCTTTGCCTTAATAATAAGGAGACAATAAAATGACTGAAGCAAAATTATTAGACGATGGACAATTGTTCACATTTATTCTAAGTAATGAAATATATGGTATAGAAATATCAAAGGTTCGTGAGGTTATGGACTATAAGAAGATTACAACAGTTCCCAAAACCCCTGATTTTATGAAAGGTGTAATTAATTTAAGAGGTGGAGTTGTTCCGGTAATTGATTTAAGATTGAAATTTGAAATGGAAGAAACTGAAAAGACCGTTGATACCTGTATTATAATTATTGATATATCTATTGATGGAGAACAAACTTTCATAGGGGCTCTGGCAGACTCAGTCAAAGAAGTAATAACGCTTGAGCCTGAACATATCGAACCTGCTCCAAAAATTGGTACAAGACTTGACACAGATTTTATTAAAGGAATGGGCAAGCTTAATGAAGAGTTTGTTATTGTACTTGATATAGAAAAAATATTTACTTCTGATGAATTGATTGTTGTAAAAGATATGGCTAAAATTCAGCAACAAAGGACAAAAAAAAAAGCAAGAAATATATATTGTGCCTGAGACGATATATTGACAATTAGTTTTTTTTTGCTATACTTTAGCTTAGGAGGCTAAAATGGGTCGAGGAGTAAGGAGATACTTTGTTGGCGAGGAATATAGTTCTTATCATATAATTTCCAGAGTTGCAGGTGGTGATCTTATTT
>JAOZTV010000243.1 GCA_029939015.1 Candidatus Aminicenantota bacterium | reverse complement strand
TCAGCTTCTTCGGTTCTATTTTCATGATTTTTTACAGGATGTTGTTTGTAATAACTGTCTATTCGCTGTTTTACTTCTTCAATGGTAATGTCGCCTTCAATGTTTTGTTTGGCAGTTTCTATCAGATAGCCGGATGGTTTTAACCCATCAACTTCTTGCAAGCCAATAGCCGTCTTCCAAACTTTGGCTTTTTCTGCTTTGTTTGGCTCACCCTGTCGTAAATATTCTTCAAAATTATCCATTATCAATACTAAAATATTTTAAACTAATCTTTTGTCTTCATTTTTTATTTTAAAAGTGTCGGTTTACAAAAGTAAACTTTTCAATTTATCGTTATCGGTTTTGTTTTCATCACTTGGCGCTAACATATGTGTATAAAACATTGTGTATATTTTCCTTTTATCATTTCCTTCCTCCTTTACTCAAAAAAATAATAACTGATTTTATACCAAATTACAACCCATAATTTTCTGCACTATTTTTGTTTACAATTACCCCTTTTCTTAAGCTATGATTTTTATTGATTTTCTAAATACTTGCTTTTATTACTATTAATACATTAAAATATTGTATGAGGACGAATGGATAAGAATAAAACAATTATGAAAATTGAATTTTCTCTCTGTGCAATTTATAAGGATGAGGAAAATTTGCTTGATGGCTTTATAAATAAGCATAAAGATTTGTTTGAGGAGTTGATCTTAGTTGATACCGGTTCAACTGATAGGAGCAATGAGATTGTTAAATCCCATAATCTTAAGCCATATTTTTATAAATGGGATGATAATTTTTCTAATGCAAGGAATGTCTCTCTCTCTTTTGCTTCAAAACCATATATTATTGTTCTGGATATTGATGAAGAGATAACAGCTGATGCAGTTTTAGAACTTAGAAAAATAATTCGGAAAGAGGATAGAGATGGTTATTCCTTAAAACAAATCAATTTTTCTAATTCAAATTCATCTAAAAACTGGAAACATATTTCTCAATTACAATCTGAGATATCTATTACATTACCAGAAAATTTATCTAATAAAAGTGAAGGCTATATAACATCTCCTTTGATAAGAGTGTTTAAAAACCATAAGGGTGTTTGTTTTTCGGGAACGATACATGAGATTGTTGGTGAATCTATGGATAAATTTAACCTATCAAGTATCAGAACTAATATTCCAATTTTTCATTTTGGCTGGATTGATGAAAATAGAACAGATACAGAGAACAGTGAAAAAAAAAGGAAATATAATGACTTGATAAAAAGAGCATGGGAAACTGAGCAGACTGCTAAAGCTGCCTATTATTATCTAACGATTCTTGACTCTTATGAAGAAAAAATGAAACTAACTTTTAAATTGATTAAAATGTTTCCAAAGGTAAAGGAGTTTTATCAGATAAGGGTATATTCGGCAATAGAGTTAAAACAATATCAGAGAGGTCTTTCGTATGCAGACAAAGGGTTGGAAATATTTTCTGATGATTTACATCTTTTATCAGCAAAAGCAATATGCTTCAATCAACTAATACAGCCAAAAGATGCTTTAAAGATACTTGAGAATATTTTGAAAAGAGATCCTTATGATTTTAAGAATTATCTTGAAAAAATCAAGGCTTTAATCGTTTTAGGCAGAAAAAATGATGCAGAAAAAACCATAAAAAACCTTCCTGATGAGTATCCAAAAATATACAAAAACGAATTATTGTCCTTTTTAGATAGCAATATTCTATGAAAAAAAAATAAAAATATTGACTTATAGCCCTTTATTTATTATACTCTGTTTTAATTTATATTAGACTTTTGATAGTTTAAAAAAATTATATTTGATTTATGTGTTTTTTTTAGTACGAATTGTAGGGATATTTTTATAAATATTTTTTATTTTTTGTCTCTATATTTTGGAAAACCAAGTCACATTTCTCAAATAAATTAAAAATAAAGGAGGCAGCAATGCGAAACGCGTTAATAATGGGTGCAGCAGGTAGAGATTTTCACAATTTTAATACTTTTTTTAGAAACAACAAGGATATCAAAGTAGTTGCTTTTACAGCAACACAGATTCCTGATATTGATGGTAGAAAATATCCGTCAGAATTAGCAGGAGAAATGTATCCGGAAGGGATAAATATTTATCCAGAGTCTGAGCTTGAAGATTTAATAAATAAACTAGAAGTTAAAGATGTATATTTTTCATATAGTGATGTTCCATATCCTTATGTAATGGGTAAGGCTGCAGATGTAAATAAAGCAGGTGCAAATTTTATAATGTTAGGCCCTGACGAAACAATGGTAAAAAGTACAAAACCAGTAATTTCTGTTTGTGCAGTTAGAACAGGTTGTGGAAAAAGCCAGACAACAAGAAGAGTTGCAGAAATACTTCAGGAAATGGGACATAAGGTTGCAGCTATAAGACATCCAATGCCCTATGGTGATCTTGTAAAACAAAAGGTTCAAAAATTTGAATCCATAGAAGATCTGAAAAAACATAAATGTACTATTGAAGAGATGGAAGAGTATGAACCTCATATTGAAGCAGGTGTAACGATTTTTGCAGGTGTTGATTATGAAGCAATTGTCAGAGAAGCAGAAAAAGATGCAGATATTATTCTCTGGGATGGAGGAAATAACGATTTTCCTTTTTATAAATCTGATCTTGAAATAGTTGTTGTTGACCCCCACAGACCTGGACATGAAGTCGGATACTATCCTGGTGAAGTTAATTTTAAAAGAGCTGATGTTATTGTAATAAATAAAATTGATACAGCCAATCTTGAAGGAATCTTAAAAGTTAGAGCAAATATTAGAAACCTTAATCCAAATGCAGCAGTTGTTGATGCGGCCTCACCGGTTTTTGTAGAAAATGGTGACGCAATTAAGGGTAAAAAGGTTCTTGTAATTGAAGATGGCCCAACTCTTACACATGGAGAGATGAAATATGGAGCAGGTGTTATGGCTGCCTTTAAATATGGAGCAGAAGAATTGGTTGACCCAAGACCATATGCAGTAGGTACTATCGCTGATACTTATGAAAAATATCCTAATATTGGTGTATTATTACCAGCAATGGGTTATGGCGATCAGCAGATGAAAGATCTTCAAGACACAATTGATAAGGTTGATGCTGATCTTATTATTGTAGCAACACCAATTGATCTTGGAAGAATAGTTAAATTTAATAAACCAACTGTTAGAGTAACTTATGAACTTGGCGAAATCGGGACACCAAATTTAAAAGAAATAATTACCAAACATCCTAAATTTAAAAAATAGGATTATACAATCCCCTGTTCTTTTGAAATAAAGGCAGGGGATATAGTTTTACATTTAATAATTTTGATGACATATAAAATTATTAAGAAAAGGAGATAGAAATGGATTTGAATTTGAATATAGAAAAAGAAGATATTGCTGTAATAAAAAAGAGTATTACTGGCAAAGAGCTTCCTCTTGAGTTAGACTTTATTGTTACTCAAGTTGCACTTTTTAAAACTCAGAGTGAAAGGAGTAATAAGGTAAAAATCTATAATCCCGACTGTGATTTTAAAGTAGGGGACTTAATATATAAAGAATATAATAGTAAAATTCCAATTGGTGCTAAAAAGTTTGTTGAATTGGAACGTGGAGTTGTTTTAAAGGTTGAAGAGTTGAGAGCAAGGCATGGTTTTGAAGAAGTAAAACTGTCTTATGAGGGGACTTCAATATTTAGAAAATATTTAGCTTATTTAGATAGACAAAAAATTGATCTTTTGCTTCCTCATAAAAGAAAAAAACCATGTGAAAAAGTTGAATATGTTCAAGAGGATCTTGATCCAAGAAGAAAAAATGCACCTCTTATTGACCGTGACTTTAAAATATTAAAAAAGAAGGTTATTTCTTTATTACAGAGAGACAATGAGATTGCCTTTGCAAATGAAAAAGTTCTTTTATTTGAAAATTTAAAAAAAATTGAAGCGGATATTTTCGATCGCATAAGACAGTTTTTATCTGATAAAAAAAAATCCGTTTCAACTGAGTTTTTAGTGGAAAATTTCCTTAAAATTAAACCGGATACAGACGAATTTACAGCGTATTGTTTTTCAATAATTTATAAAATGAGTTCTGACTATAAAATTGATTTTCAGCAGACAACTAAAGAGGGCTGGGGAAAATGGAATTTAATTTCTGTTGTTTATCATTTAAGAAAAGATTCAATTGTAAGTATTCCTAATACGATTATGTCAACAGCTATAATTCAAAACTCAGAGGGTTTGAAACAAAAAAGAAAGGTTATTGTTAATGATTTTTTTGATAATGATAAGGCAAAATGTATTCTTACTCAAAGAGAAGTAACAGCCGGTGTAGTGAGAGTAAAATCAAGATTATTTGATTTTGGTGAAGATCTCGAATTAGAAATAATTGATACAAAAACAAAAAAAACGCATATCCTTTATTATTATAGAGATGTTGAATTATTAATAGGTTTTAAGGATGTTTTTGTTGCGACAAAAGCTATACAGGGAATGTCTATAACTTTTAGTAAGAATAGTGATGGAAAATTTCAGTTTACAATTAAAGAAGTAAAAAAGGGTACTGTTGCTGATGAAATAATCTATGATGAGGCTAAAAAGTCTTTTAATACTACATATAAAAAAGTTGCTTCACAGGTTTTTGTTAATAAATCTTTTTTTCTTGAAACGGATGTTTTCACAGCAATTTATAATGATCTTGAATCATATTTGAATGTCAACTCATTTAATAAATTGGTACATAAGGTTTTTCTTGATTTTGGGAAAAAAGAGAAAAATTATGAAAT
>JAOZTV010000026.1 GCA_029939015.1 Candidatus Aminicenantota bacterium | reverse complement strand
TCTCAATAAATTTTTTATAATTTAGATATTAATAAATTCCATTTTTCATTCTCTTCATCTTCAACAAGTTGATAAAGAGTATCGTTTTTAATATAATGTGGACTAAGATCAAATTCATTCTTATAGGCAAGATTAACTATCTTTCTTTTTAATAACTTCCCATCTAAAGCAAAAGTAAAACATTCGTTTTTGCCGTTTTTATTTTTGCCTGAGATTGCATAGATTTTGCCATCACTAATTAGCATGTTTAATAAAGCCGGGAAACGTTCAGGAAAATATAAAGGTAACAAATAGTTCCTAATCGATTTAAACCTGGGATGAGTCTTAATAAAATTTGTCAATTTATCTTTATCAGTTTGAGTTACTTTGATTCGGTCATAATCATGTTTAATACTATATAAATATTTGCCATTTACATCAAATACTTTAATTACCAGATCTTCATCAAAGGCAGCATACAATCTGTTTTTATATGTTGCAAAGGCCATTGGAGCTTCTGCCATTCTGAAACCTCTTTTCCTGTCTTTTAAAGGATGTGGTACTTTAGTAACGGTAGTTAATCCCTTTAGCTTTGAATCATATATATTTAATGTTCTATATCTCATTTTTTTATCTGCGATCATCAATCGTCCTGCATAACCTGAGCCTAAAGGTTTAAAATTAGTTGATCTGTCCTGTGTCCTTAATTCTTTTTTAAAAACACCTTTCTTATCAAAATAAGATACTTTATTATAACTATATACAACAATACTTTTACTGGTAAGATAAATATCAAGTGGCGCTCTTGTAGTTTTGGCATTTCCAAGAAATTCTCCAGGACCTTCACCAATTTTCCCAAATTGATTTTTTAATCTTAAATCCTTAACGCTATATATGTGAATTAATGCATTATCAGTAATATAAATATTCTTATCATCCAATTTAATTGAATCAGGATTAACTAATTCCTTTAGCAGTACTTTTTTTTCTGCAACTCCACTTAAAGTAAAACCAACTAAAATAATTGTAAAAACAAGCAATTTGTACTGTACCTTTGAAAAATTCATTTATTCCTCCTTTTTTTAATAAATTAAATATATTTATATGATTAAAACATAAATATTCCCATACCTCATTTGGGTTATTTTCCATTTTGAGACTTTATACCTAAACTTATATGAGAGTTTTTTTTATGAATATCTGTACTAAAATTAAAAACTTTTATTCCTACTAAACTTTGTGATAAAATAGGGTTTAGGTGAAATTATGGATAAAAAAAAAATAGTAGTTGGAATGAGTGGCGGTGTAGATTCTTCTACAGTAGCTGCAATACTGGTTGATCAGGGGCATGATGTTACTGGCATAACCATGAAAATATGGGATGGTAGCATCGCTGTTAAAGATAAGGGCAAACACGCATGTTATGGTCCTGATGAGGCTGAGGATATTGAGGACGCACAAAAAATATGCGATAAGCTTGGTATTGAATTAAAGATTATAGATCTTTCAAAAGAATATAAATCTGAAGTACTTGATTATTTTACTAAAGAATATATGAATGGGAGAACTCCTAATCCATGTGTTAAATGCAATCTTAAAATGAAATTTGGGCTTTTATTGGAGAAAACTATTGAAAGTGGCTTAGATTTTGATTATTTTGCAACAGGTCATTATGCAAAAATAAATAAGACTGAGTCAGGCAGGTTTCAATTAAAAAAAGCAACAGACATAAAAAAAGACCAGACTTATTTCTTACATGCTTTAACATCAAAGCAGCTTTCAAAAGTTATATTCCCACTTGGGAATTATGAAAAACATGAGGTGAAAGAAATTTCAAAAAAGTACGGACTTGGAGTTGCCGATCGTCAGGAAAGCCAAAATTTTATTGCAGGCGGGCATTCATGTCTATTTGATGGTAAAGAAGACCCGGGAAATATAATTGATGCAAAAGGCAAGGTTCTCGGCAGACATAACGGAATATTTAACTATACAATTGGTCAAAGAAGAGGAATGGGAATTGCATCAGAAGAACCTTATTATGTAATAAAAATCGATTCTAATAAAAACCAGATCATAGTGGGTCGTCAGGGTGATCTTTATAGTGATAGAATGTATATAAACAACCCATCATGGAATACTGATATAGATTTGTCAAAGCCAATTAATGCTTCTGCAAAGATCAGATATGCACATAAGGGTGGAGATGCTATTATAACTAAGGAAGATGAAAACTATTTTGTTATATTTGATAAACCACAGATGTCTATAACACCCGGGCAATCAGTCGTTTTCTATATTGACGACTGTGTTATAGGTGGTGGGATAATAAATTAATTAAAACTCACCTTTTGCATTGAGAAACTTAGTATAGTGTTTATCCATACCGTTAATATGCAATTTTAACCAGTCTTTTAAAAAATTCATAACTTCTATATTGAGCATGAGTTTACCTGAATTAAAGCCATCATAGAATTCAACTACCTTATCAACAAATTCTTTATGTTTTTCTTTATGAACCTCAGTATCTGGATAATCATATTTATCAAAAAGCTTTTCCTCATTTTTAAAATGAGTAACCGTATAAGCCTTTAATCCGTCTAAAACAGGCTTTATTTCTTCTTTTGGTTTTTTTTTTGACATTAAATCAAACATCTCATTCAAATAATTAACTAACCCTTTATGATCATCGTCAAATTGCTTAACGCCTACACTATAACTATCGTTCCAATTAAATAAAGCCATATTCCCTCCAATTTAGTACATTAGAGAGTATCACAAAAAGATAGTTAAATCTACAAATTCAATTATTTTTTAACAAATTAAACTTTAAATTTAAAACTTTTTTATTGCCTGAAATAATGACGTTTTTTAATATATTTTTAAATCCAGGTTTTATTATTTCTATTGTATATTTTCCTTTTTTTAGTATTAAATTAATCTTTCCTGAATTGGGTGATATCCCCCAGAATTTTTTATTAATATATATTGCCGATTCAGCTGGTTTAACCATTAAAGAGACACTCGTTTTTGATAAGGTTTGTTCTTTCTCAAGCTTTGTTTCAGGTTTTTCTAATTCCCTTGGTTTCACCGCAATACCAACATCTTTCTTTTCTAATTGTTTTTTTTTAATTATAATTCTTTTTCTTTTATACTCTTTTGCCTTTTTCAAGTTTAATTTTACTATAAATTCTCTTCCACTATATTCGTGTAAATCAATAACCTCTTCAATATAACCGTCACGTTTGACAATTATTTCATTATTCTTTGAAGATAAGCTCAAGGCTGATTCCCATGTAGAAAACTCGTATGCTTCACCTATCATTTTGCCATTTAAAAGCAAGAGTGCATCTTCAGGTATAATTTTAAAAACTATTTTATTCTGTCTTGCTGTCATTTCATAATCATAAGGGAAATGAATTGTACAGGATGTCAAAAACATAATAGCAAGTATAACAAATGTAAGATAAGTCATTCTTTTCATAATATTCTCCTTTATACCTAATTTAGGTTTTAAATAATATACAGGCATTTTACCTGCCAATTTATTATAACAAAAACAAAGTTTTTTGTCCCAAAATTGATACAATATTTTTATTATAGTAATATTTTTAATACACCTTTATTGCTGTAGCTTTAAATTCAACAAAGATATTATCAGCAATTGTTATTTGCATTTTTTTCAAAGAAATTGGCGTTATTTTACAGCAAAGTTCTATACCAATATCAACCCATACTTTTATTTCGTTATCAAATTTAATCAATTTAATGACCTCGCCCTTAAACACATTTGTCATACTGCTTTTTAATAAGTGCTTTGATAACACAATATTTTCAGGAAAAATAAGTATATTGGCCTTACCTCTTTTAAATGTTGATAAAGTCATTTCAACACCACTATCTATTATGAAATTACCATTGGCGTTAATCACACCACTAAAAAGATTCTCAACAGAAACTGGCGCCTGTTGCCCATTTAATAGACTGAATGCATCTGTCGCAGTCTGAAATAAAAATTCTGTATCATGGCTAGCTATAATAAAGTCTATTTTTTTGTCTTTATGTATAGTTTTAATAGTTTTTTTTAATTGCTCTTTGGCTTGAACATCCAGTCCGCTTGTTGGCTCGTCCATCAATATTATATCTGGTTCTAATACTAAAGCCCTTGCAATTGCAAGCCTCTGTTTTTCTCCACCGGATAAAGTCCTTGCATTCTGTTTAGCAAAACCATTTAAATTTACAAGAACTAATACAGCTTCAATTTTTTGTTTTATTGTTTTTTTATCAGTTTTTTTAACCTTTAATCCAAATGCAATATTTGAATATACACTCGTATTAAACATAATAGGGTTTTGCAAGATAATAATAACTTGTCCTGGTTTTCGTTTAACTATATTTTTGTTTTTAAATTGTATCTGACCCTCTGTTGGTTTTTGTATCCCTGCTAATATTTCTAATAGAGTACTTTTGCCTGAACCATTCGGGCCTGAAATAGCCGTTATATTTTTATCTTTAATTATTAGTTTATCTATTGATAAAACGGTTTTTGTTCCGTATGTTTTTAGTATATTTTTTAATTCATACATTATCTTTTATTAATTCTCTGTATATAGTGAAAGACCATATTTATTCCAAATGTGATAATAAGCAATATCAATCCAACCGCAAGAGCAAGAGAAAAATCTCCTTTATTATGTTCAAGTGCAATAGTTGTAGTCATATTCCTTGTATAACCTGCAATATTGCCCCCTAACATCATTGATATGCCAACCTCTGAAATACCTCTTCCAAAGGCTGCAATAATTGCCAGCATAACACCAAATTTAGCTTCTCTCATTATTGCAAGAGAAGTATGATATCTACCGGCACCAAGACTCCTTGCAGTTTTCTCTATTCCCGGGTCAACTGCCTTGATTGCAGAATGAACAAAAGTAATAATAATTGGAAAAATCAAAACAGTTTGACCAATTATTATTGCAGTTTTTGTATAGAGTAGTGAAAAATTTCCAAATACACCACTTCTTGATAATAGACCATATAAAAACAAACCTATGACAACAGTAGGAATTGCTAAACTTGTATTCAATATTGAGATTATCAATTGTTTGAATTTGAATTCAGTAATTGCAAGTATAAACCCAATAATAATACCAAAAACTGAGGCAATAATTGTAGCAATTAGAGTCACCTCCAAAGAGATCCATACAATTATGCCTAAATCAGTACTTCCCGAACTTATTATCAAAAATATATTTTCAAATGCATCAAAAAACATTTTTCATTATTACCTCCAGATTAATTCAAATTTTAAGATTATTATTCGATCTTGTCAATATTAGAATTTTTTTTTACTGGAATAAATGCTGTAATTATTGCTATTAAAGTATGAAAAAATACAATTGAATATCCAGTTGGTAAATCAAAATAATATGATGTTGCTATTGCCATTAAATTAATTATTATTCCTATAACCCAAGAGAAAAAAATGATTCTCTTCCTTGCAAATTTTAATGATATAAAAGCAGGGGCAATAAGTAAAGTAAAGACAACAAAAACACCGGCTAGCCTTACGGAGCTTGTTACAGTAATTGCAAATAATGTAAAAAATAGAATTTCTCTTATTATTCCTGTTAATTTCTTATTTACAAAATAAATAATTACTCCAATTGCAGAATAAAGAACAGCCGTTTTAATTATGTCAGCATGAGGTGTGAAAATAATATCTGCTGCTAACAGATTTGATAATGCCTCAGTACCATGAGCCGATTTTGAGAGGAGAATAAACACTCCTGAAACACCAAATGCATATATTAATCCTATAAATGCTTCAAGATTTTTAACTCTTTTTGCAGCAATACTATTAAGTAAGCCAGCAAAAAATGCAAAAGCGAGAGATATCACATAACTATGCTCACCTGAAAAAAACAGAATGGAAACAGCAGCCCCTAGGGCTGCCATTTGACCAATTGCAAGATCTGTAAAAATAATTCCTCGTTTAATAATTTCCAATCCAAAATACGAATGTATTCCAAGCAATACTACAGAAAGAAAAAAAGCAGATAATAAAATATCTATCATTTTTGTAACCTCTCAATTATAGTATCAAATAAAGTGAATATATTATCAGCCTCTTTTACTGCATATACATCATGAGGTAACACAACTAATTTTGCTTCACTTTTTTTCGTTACATACTTTGACGCTTTTTGACTGTGATAAACATCTTGTATCACAAACCTTGCATTTTCATCTTTAACAATTTTTATTACTTTGTTAATATGCTTCGGAGAGGGTGGAATTCCAGGCAATGGTTCAACTGTCGCTATCTCATTTAATTTAAATTTATAAAAAAAATAATTGAATAACTTATGATATTGAACAACCTTTAGTCCCTTTAGTTTATCCATCTGGGCTACCCAACTTATTATTTTTTCATTAAACTTATCTTTAAATATTTTATTATTACTTGAATAAAAATCCATATTTGCTTTATCAAGCATAGATAACTTTTTAGTAATTGCATCAGCAAGCAATAGAACATTATCTGGGTTTAGAATAAAATGAGGGTTACCATCAGGATGGACATTTCCATTAGCTCTTGAAATACTGCTTGGTTTTTCAATAGGTTCTATATAATTAAAAAGATCCAGAAAACCATCACCCTGGGAACTTATCTTAGAATTGTTTGCCTGTCTAATTAGAGGCGGCACCCATCCCATTTCAAGTTGTCCACCATTAATCACAAAAAGGTCTGCCTTTCTTAGCTTTGCGATATGTGACGGCTTCGGTGTTATAAAATGCGGATCTCTACTACCCTTTGCAAGGGTAGTTATCTTTATCCTTTCTTTTCCAATATTTTTTAAAATATCAGAAATATACGGATATGTAGCTACAACTCTTAATTTTGCAACTAAAACGATATTTAACATTAAAATTATTATTAATACTATTATTTTTTTCATTACTATTTCTCCTTTTTAAAATGAATGTGCACCATGTGCACCAATAGAAAAATTAAAATTTAGAATAAGTTCGTTGTTTTCTTTTAGAACATTATCAATAAATTGATACTTATTCTTATTATATTGCAACCTTATTCGTGAAAATCCAGTTGGGCTATACTCTAACATAACTGAAATTCTTGAAAGATTATCCGAAAAACTATTTTGCGAAACATCCAGAATAAAATCATTCTTGTAAATTACATCATATCTTATCCCTGTTCTCCATAATCTATCAAATCTATATATAAATTGTGAATAGATACCACTTTGTTTTTTGTCATAAATAATTGGAGCAACAACTAAGTTGCCATCTATATCACCATTAGCTAAATATTTTGTTCCTGACATATCTCTATTTATATATTCAGATTGAAAACTTAGATATGTATATGAATCTATGAAATATTTTGCAGTAAGGTCAAAACCAAATATTTCCGTATCACCATAAAATCCATGAGGGGAACCACTATTGAAATTGTTTAACCTTGCCTTTCCTTTCATTAATGAAGCACCATAAAGAAAAGTCAATTCACCTATGTCAATTGAACTTTTCAAATAGAAGGTATAGCTATTTGCCGTTTTTGCATCTTCAACCTTTATTTCATCTTCATTTTCATAATCTATCATTGTAAAGCCATTCGTTCCAAAACAATTAACATTGTTACCTGCAAAAGCTTCAACACCAAACATTATATATAAATCTGTGGGTGCAACCCAGTTAGCCTGAACCCCTTTATCATTATACCCACCACCAAAAACAGCTCTGTAAATTAATGGAATTTCAAAAAAATCCCATGAATGTGCATGTTGCTCATTTATTCTTCCAAAACTACTTAAAAACTTTCCAAATTTAAATTGCATTCCAAATGGTATCTTTTGTGTTCTGACATAAAGTTCACCAATCTTAAAACTATTTTCAGTTAGTTTTAATGCTGTGAATAATTCAAAGTATGGGTCAACTGCCGAGTATAAGGTTAATGATCCATATGGAACGTTAAATCCGTTCTTAAGTGCTGTATTAGAACTACCCTCACCCAAAAACCCCGGCATTGATATTTGTGACAAATCACTATTACCAATTCCTCTGCTTATATATGCAAAATCAAAAATAAATGAAATGTCCGGTACAAAACTCTTCTGAGAAAATGGGTCATTTTTGATTTTGTCATCTGTAGAGTCACTAAAAAGTATGTTAAAACTAAGTAATAAAAATATAATTAAAAATTTATTTATCTTGAAATTCATTTTTCCTCCTATTATAATAATTTAAATCTTAATAATTACTTTATTTCTAAATTGAACGTGCTCAATTCAGATTATAATTAAATAATAGGGGGTGCTCTTTTTGCATGAAAGGTTAATATAAAGTAACTTTTCATCACCTTTATTAATAAAGGTACATTTTTTTTTCTAAATAACTTAAAAGCTAAAATAAATATATATATCGAACTTATTAGAAAAGCCAGATTTAAAAAATAAAATACAGTACAGTCAGAATCATGTTTTTCTAAAATTGAATGATTATGAAAATTTTGTGAAAATAGTGTCAAAAAAATAAAAAATAATAGTACTGACACAAATATCAATATATTTTTAGATTTACTTTCTATATGCATAATAGTAGAAATATATCATAATTTGCTATATAATTCAAATATGAAAAACACAGAATTAAGTTTTTTTAAGATATGGTGGCTTGCAATAAGACCCAAAACTCTACCGGCATCAATAGTACCGGTAATTATGGGTATAGCAATTGCAATTAAACAGGACTCGTTTGATTTGTTTTTAGGTCTAATTACCATATTCTGTGCACTTATGATACAGATTGGCACTAATCTTGTAAATGATTATTCAGATTTCAAAAAAGGAAGAGATGATGAACATCGGATAGGACCTTTAAGGGTCACTCAAGCTGGACTTGTGTCAGAAAAACAAATAAAAAACAGTATATATTTTGTTCTATTATTAATAATAGTTTCATCAATATTCTTAATATACAGAGGAGGCATTCCAATAATTATAATTGGAATATTCTCACTTCTGGCAGGATATTTTTATACAGGTGGCCCTTCACCTTATGGATATCTTGGTTTTGGTGATATTTTTGTTTTGATATTCTTTGGCCCGGTATCTCTTGCAGGTGCATATTATATTCAAACGCTTTCTGTCAATATTCCCGTTATTATTGCAGGCTTTGGGCCCGGACTTATTTCTGTTGCCATCCTTGTAGTCAATAATATTCGTGACTATGATAATGACAAACGAACAGGTAAAAAAACACTCGTTGTCAGATTTGGAAGAAATTTTGGAATACTTGAATATCTTTATAGTTTGATAATTGCAGTAATTATCTCATTGACTTTGGGGCTTTATGACCCTATATATTTATACTCATCAATATCTGCATTTATTATATTTTTAGTTTTCTATCCATATAAAGTATTAAAAACAACAAAAGACGGAAAAACATTAAATAAACTTTTAAGTTTTACAGGGAAAATTCTTATTATTTATGGTTTATTATTTATTATTGGATTATTTATAAATCCTTAGCATGAACGATTTCAGCATCAATTTTAGGATAGAATTTTAATATCTTATTCAGATCTCCAATTATTACTATAGCCTCATTCTTTAAAAAATTACTCTTATTTTTAATTATATTTTTTTTTTCCTCATTTAATAAATTATTAACACTAATAAGGAGTTTCCTATTGGGGGAAACATAATTGATGGAGCTTTGTGCAAAAAGAAACTTCTTAATTTCAGTTTCGATAACATTATAATAATTACCAGAATTTACCTTAAATCTGCCATATAAAAAATTAAAAACTTTTTTATAACTACGCCTGCTAATAGAATTAATTTTAATTTTTCTAACTTCATCATATAATAAGACAAGAAACTTCCCTATAGAATTATAATTAATTTGAGTAGAATTACTTATTGTCACTAAGCCTTTGTGATTTAAAACATCTGTTTTTATAAAAAGGTCTCTTCTGAATCTAAATATGCGTGGTTTGTTATTTATTGCTTTAAAAATATTTTGTTTGAACAAGACATCATTTATTATCAGGTTTTGAATATAATTATCCTTATTATCAATTTCTACTATCTTTAAATAAATAATCGTGGCAACTGATGCGTCAGGTATATTTAATATTATCGGTCTTTGCATTTTGAATATACTTGTTTTTTTCTTTTTAATAACTTGTCTAAACCTCTTTGGAACATTTCTTAAAAACTTGCTAATATAGCCAATCATTCTTTCTGTATTTACCTTGCCTGTAATAAAAAGAGATGAGTTTTTAGGTGTATAAGACCCTTTATAATGAACAATGACATGGTTTATTTCACATTTATTAATCTGATCAAGTGTAAAAAAATTATTTCCAAGTATCTGTCCTTTAAATAAAAATTTATATGCAGCATAAACTCCCATTTTTTTCTTAAAAAATGAGTTGCTTTTATAGTCCTCAATAATTCTTTCTTTCTCATATAATAAATCTTTCTCAGACAGTAAATTTGTTTTATATAATACAGAAAGAAATTTTATAAATTTTGGGAAATTTTTCTTTAAAAAATTTATTTTAAAAATAAGATGGTCGCCCATAAATTGAATTTCGAAATCATTACCAAGCGCCCTTAAAGCCTTAGAAATAGCCGTTTTTGACTGTATGTTTTTTGTAAAAATTGTCCTTGCTGTCATAAAGGGAATAACAGAGTCTATGTCTTTCGTTTGATATAAAATGACCAGTTCAGCATGAATAAAATCTATATGATTGGTTTTTAAAATATTAATTTCAAAGTCACCTATATAAACAGTATCTTTAGTAATTGGAGGTACAGTTTCTGTAAAAACTAATTGAAAATTAAAACAAATAAGTATTAAAATAAACAACAACTTAAATGTGTTTTTTTTCATCATTATTTTATACCTATCTCTTCCTATAATTCATTGTATTCAATTAATAAAACTATTTTGTCTTTTGCAAAATATTTTTTACATACATTTATAATATTCGGAATACTTATATTCTTTATTTTGCTGATAATATTCTTATTAAGATCAAGGTTATTAAAAAAATGTTCTGATCTTGCAAGCATTTCGCTCCTTGAAACAAGTCCGGAACGTTTTTTTAAATAGTCAATTTCCATTAAATTTTTTATATTCTTAACATCATTTTTCTTTTTTAACATCATTGCAGGTAATTTTCTAAAATAATTAAGTAGAAGGTATCTCGTTTTGACAATATTAATTTTTTTTTTTGATGAAATTCCAATTATCAAACTATTTGCCTCAATATTGTCAGACAATCTATAGTCAATTGTGACATCTAATTTATTATTATTTAAATAATGACTTATACTTCCAACTCTTTCGTCTAATAAAAAATATTTCATAAATAAAAAAGAAGTATAACTATAGTCAAGTACAGAAGGTGCTTTTAAACCAAAAATTGCAAAATTTTCTGCAATAGTTTTTGATACACCTGTTTTAGTTATATACTCACTCTTTAGTTTCAAAGGTGTATATTTTTGTTTATTATTCTCAATTTTTTTTATGTCAGAGAAATACTTGGTAATTTTTTTTTTTAAATAAACAGTTTGAAATTTCCCTACAATAACCAATGTTGTTAGACTAGGGTCTGTATATCTCTTATAAACTGACAAAAAGTCTTCAAAGCTAAGATTTATTATCTTATCCCTCTCACCCATTAATGGATATTGATAAACCGAGTTAGCAAATAATTTTGAGTTTGCCCATAGATAAGAATTATAATAGGCATTGTATTTTATTAGACGATTTAGTCTCTCAATATGCCTCTTTTTCTGTATTTGAAAATTTCTTTTATTTATTTTTAAAGATTTAAACCTTTCAGCCTCAAGCATTAATGCAATATCTATATCTTCTGCTGAGACTATCTGATAAAAATAAGAATAATCATATTCAACCTTACTACCAATAATACCTCCCTTGTTTCTAGTAGAGAACAAACCTTCAAGATAACTAAAATTTCTTGTTGCAGAATTTTGTCTAATATTTTTAAATAAGGTTGATGCTCCCTTAAATTTCACCAGGTCATCCCTGACGCCAGTCTTTATATAAGTAAAAACACTTACAGATTGAACACTTTCAATCGGTGACAGAATAATAGTTAATCCATTTTGAAGTTGGTATGTTTGCAATAATGCCTGTGTAAATCCATAATTACCACATATTAGAGAGAACGCTATTATCAAAATACGAAACCTACCTGTTTTTATAAACATATTTGATTTAAACAAATTACTGTCTTCTTATTTTTAATTTAACTTTACCTTTCTCAATTTGAAAATCAATTTTAACATCTATAAGATTTGATGTAATCAATTTAGTTTTAATTGAGTTAACCATCCTCTCTTTCCCCATTATTTTAGCTGATTGCTGTAAACTTAATTTTTTGTATTGTTCATAAAAATCATCAAAAGAATCTTCCTGATTTAGGCTTACATTAACAACTGCATTTTTTATTGGTTTGATAATTTCTTTTTTAACAATTACTCTTGGTTTTCTAATACCTCTAATAATCCCACCTTCGACTTCATTTAATCTTTTTAGCCACATATTATTATAAAGTGTGAATTTTGAGGACACATTTTGTATTAATAAAGATAATCTTGGACTTTTTCTACCATTATAAAATATATTTCTGACCTTTTTTTCAAGTCTTTCCCTTTCCTGTTCCGGTGGTACTCTAATATCACCTGCAAAAAACAAATTATATTCAGCTTTCAATTTTTCAATACTATTATCAATTGTTTGGAGTAAAATCTCCATATCTCCGATATTATTTGCGTTTTTAATTTCTTCCATATCTAATTAATATACAAGAGGCTTTTCCTCGCCTGTTAATACTCTCAAAGTACCTTCAGCTAATGCCTCAATTTCATCCTCACCAGGGTAAATTTCTATTGGAGCTATAAAATCAATTCTTTCTGAAATCAATTTAATTAAAAAGTCAACATAAGCCATACCGCCAGTTATTATAATATTATCAACCTTACCGTTTACCACCGTTGAAAATGCACCAACTTCTTTAGCTATCTGATATACCATAGCCTTTACTATCTTTATAGTTTCCTTATCACCTTGATTATATAATTCCTCTACCTTAAAAAAGTTTTTTGTATTCAGATAAGAAAATATACCACCACTTCCAAAGATCATCTTTTCAAGTTTCTTAATATCTATACCAGTTTTATTAATATATCTAATAACCTGAAGTATTGGTAAGCCTCCCGCTCTGTCTGGTGAAAAGCATCCTTCTTCACTTGAGTTAATACCATCAACCATCTTACCACCACTATGAATTGAAATTGAGATACCAGTTCCAAGATGTATTACAATAAGATTTAATTTTTTATAATCAAGAGATTTTTCTTTAGCAAACCTCTTTGCAACCGCCTTCATATTAAGTGCATGTGACAACATAATTCTTTCAAATAATTTATGTCCTGATAATCTTGCTATCGGGTCAAGCTCATCAACTGAAATTGGATCAACAATATAACAATCAATACCAGCTTTTTTTGCAATAGAATATCCAATCTGAGCAGAAAGATGTGATGCATGAGCACCTCGTTTTGCCTCAATAAGATCTTTAATCATTTCATCATTGACAAGAAATGTACCACTGTCAACAGGTTTTAATAAACCACCTCTTGACGCAATTGCTATTAATTCATCAATTTGTATTTTTTTCTCATTTAAAAAGTCAAAGACTAATCCTTCCCTATAATCTTTTTGAGAGTTGATATCTGAAAAACCTGCAAGATCTTCATCACTATGCTTAATTGATTCATCAAATAATTTTGTTTCGCCTTTATAAATCCCTATCTTTGTAGAAGTATTACCAGTATTTATTATTAAAATTAAATCACTCATTATTTATTTGCCTCCGGTTCTTTTACATATTTTTCTATAATAAGTTTCATCCTCTTATAGGTCTCAGTTGAAATATACCTATGATTTGTCATAATAGCATATTCCAAAGATTTATCACAATTACATTCTTCTGTATTTGAATTTAATCTGTTTGCCAAAAGATTTACAAGTTTTTGGGCATTTTTTGTGTTTTTATTAAGATACTCAATAACCATGTCAACAGAAACATTTTTTGTGTCTTTATGCCAGCAGTCATAATCTGTAACAAAGGCTAACGGCAAGAAACACATTTCAAGTTCTTTTGCAAGTTTAGCTTCAATTGCCTGTGTCATACCTATTATTGAAAAATCATGATGCCTATATGCAAAAGATTCAGACCTTGATGAAAACTGTGGTCCCTCCATATTAAAATAAGTTCCACCCTTATGAACTTTTATCCCAATTTCTTTAGCAATATTATAGGCATGCCCTGTTAAAGAAGAACAAGTAGGCTCTGCCATCGATACATGAGCAACTATACCATTTTCAAAATATGTCTTTTCTCTTTTAAATGTATTATCATAGTATTGATCTGGAATAACAAGGTCTGTCGGCTCTAATTCTTCTTTCAATGAACCAACAGCAGTAAATGAAATAAGATTTTTAACTCCTAAAGACCTCATGGCATATAGATTTGCTCTATAATTTACCTCAGAAGGCGAAAACCTATGTCCTATACCATGCCTTGATAAGAAAGCAATATCAACACCACCTATCTTTCCAATAAGTATTTTTTCTGAAGGACGTCCAAATGGGGTATCTAAATCAACATATTTTGCATCCTCAAATTCCATATCATAAAACCCGCTTCCGCCAATAATTCCAATTTTAATTTCTTCCATTTTATTCCCCACTTATTAATATATAATTCCTTAATTAAAGTCAATAGTATTATACCTAAATTAATTTAGGTAATAATAAAAACACATTCTATCACAGTTATAAAAGAATTTCTTGACTTTTTTTTTTATTAGATGTATATATTAACTTATGAGAAAATTTTTAGATAAATTAAACGTTTTAAACACTAAAAGTGACATAGAAATGGAATCATTCTTTATTAAGGTAGAAGTCCTTCTAAAAAACATAAAAGAAGATATGATTATTGCTTTCCAAGACAAACAAAACACATTTACTTCAATAGCGGAACACCAAAAAAAGGATTCAAATTATTATGAAAGTTTCTATATAACTTCTAAAGAAAGGTTAGATACATTAAAGGACATATTATCTTATTTATTATTAGCTTCAAAGACTTATTTTATTAAGTTGAATTCACAAATCCCAAAAAGTGAAACAAATTTTTTTACCGATGATTTTATTCAAACAATTGAATTACCATATTCAGAATTTGTACAAAACACTCATTTTTTAGCAGACTTATTATTAAAAGAAGATGTTAGAACTATAATAAATAAAAATTATCAAAATACTTATCCAAATGCAAGAACTTATGATATTGACAAGTATGTAATGCAACATCTTAAACAATTTAAAGATATCGTTCCTAAAAAAAATGATTTTAAGTTAGACAATTTCATAAAAACTATAACTTCACTTCAGCATCTATCAATGCTTTGGTTTAAAATTAAAGATGGCGATGTTGAAAATATAAGAAAAAGCGATATTTATATTTACCAACTATGCAGAGTGTTTTTGTAGAAAAAAAGCATAACCCTTAATGTCCCTTACCCTCTATCATTTTTTTGCCATGTTCGAGTATAGGTATAATTAATTTAGTACATAAGCTTACTGCCTTTACTGAACCTGGGAAGTTCATAACTATCGACTTACCTCTAATCCCTGAAAATCCTCTGGAAAAAACAGCATGTTTTGTTTCTTTTAAAGATTCAAATCTAAGCATCTCAGATATTCCCGGCAATTCAAAATCGCAAAACTCCCTTGTAACTTCAGGAGTAATGTCCCTTGGTGATATACCTGTGCCACCTGTTGTGATAATATAATCAGAACCAGTATTATTCAAAAATATTTTTTTTAGTTCATTTTTTTCATCAGGAATAATAAAATTTAATATTTCACATTCAATTCCACTATTCAATATTAATTCCTTTATTTTTGGACCTGACAAGTCTTCATATAAGCCCTTAAAGGCTCTATCAGATAAAGTTATAATTGAAATTTTAAGCATTAAGTCCTCCAAATATATTAAGGCAAATAGAAGAATAGGCAAAGAGGCAAGGAGGCAGAGAGGCAAAGAGTAAAACATTAAAAGACATACAATATGTCTATATCTAACTCTCTGCCTCCTTGCCTCTCTGCCTATTTGCCTATTACCTATTTGCCTATTGCCTATTTTATTATAAAACCAAGAAAAAAGACTATAAGCCGGGTTCTGTCTTGTAGAATCATTTATCTGGGCAATTAATTGCTTAACTGCTCAAGCGGCTAACCTAAAGATTTTGGCCGGGACGACCTTAGCACTCTTTTATTAAGCCTTGCACCGGGTAGGGTTTATCCTGCGTCAAGAAATCACTTTCCCAACCGGTAAGCTCTTACCTTACCTTTTCACCTTTACTGAAGTAAAACTTCACAGAAGTACTACTTCAAAGAAGTCTAACCTCAGAAGTCTATTCTCTGAGACACTTTCCGTAGTTTCCGCTTTGCGAAAACCCGTTCCTGTTAGGAACTACCCTTTCCCTATGGAGCCCGGACTTTCCTCCCCAAAACA
>JAOZTV010000557.1 GCA_029939015.1 Candidatus Aminicenantota bacterium | reverse complement strand
TCTAAATATTTCTCACTTGATTTTAATAAATCAATAATTTTAATTCTTTTCATTTAATAACTCCTAAGTTATATAGGCAAAGAGGCAGAGAGGCAAGGAGGCAAATAGTAGGTCATAAAAGATATATTTTAATAGTTCTTCTCTTGCCTTACTCATTGCCTCTCTGCCTCCTTGCCTATTTGCCTATCTTTATATATATAAAACTAAATATCGGATTGATAATTAATGATGATATCATCCCAATTGTTCCTGCTTGTGGAGAACTCATTCCTGTAATGTATAGGATTAATGTAATTGAGAGTCCTATTACACCTGAGGATATTGCTCCAAATTTGTTTGCAAACTTTGTAAATAGTCCCCAGATAAATGGTCCGAGAAATGCAGAACCGATAGCACCCCATGAAATACCTAGGATAGCTACAATTGAGTCAGGCTTAATCAATGCAATTATTACTGAAATAAAAATAAAGAAAACAGAACCGAGTCTCATCAGCATTGTTAGTTTTTTGTCATCTGCATTTTTATTTATAAATCCTGCATAGAAATCTTTAACTAATGAAGAACTTGAAATTAGTACTAAGGCTGCCAGCGTTGACATTGAGGCAGAGAGTATCAGTATTAAAATTATTATAGTTAAAGACTCAGGTACAACAAAATTCAATAATTCAGGCATTAATGCATCAACCTTGCTTTTAATAAGATTACCATTTTCATATAAGTGTGGAAATTTATCTATTGTTAATATTACCCTTGTTGTTGAACCAATAAAATAGGCAATACCGCCTATGAGTAATGCAAAAAAAGTTGATGCGTACATTCCAATTTTTATTGATTTTTTATCTTTAATTGCATAGAATTTTTGAATTAATTGGGGCATTGCAAAGGGAGCAACACTTGTTAAAAATACCAGAGAAAAAAGAGGCCACCATCCGGGAGGTCCAATAATCTCTGTCAATTTTGGGTTTATCTTTGCAAGTGTAGTTGATATATTTGTAAGTCCGCCTCCCTTGCCTAAGGTAAATACAAGCAGAACAACAACTCCAATCGACATTATCATACCAAATACTGTATCAATCATTGTCATAGACTTATATCCTCCAAGTACAAGATATATTGAAGTAAAAACACCCATAAATACTACAGCATGCCAATACTCAATACCCGGAAAGGAGGATTGAAAAAGATATGATAGCCCGATGAAAACTGCTGCTGAATATGGTATGAAAAATATAAAAATATTGGCAGATGAAAATAATTTTAAAAATTTCGAATCATATCGTTTCTCAAAAAACTCAGACATAGTTGAAACATTATATTCAATAGACATTTTTTTAATCTTCCAGCCTAAAATGCCCCA
>JAOZTV010000556.1 GCA_029939015.1 Candidatus Aminicenantota bacterium | reverse complement strand
TCTTTTATTTTGATCTTAGTAATAAAAGATGTCCAAAAAAGAGAGAGTAACTATAATCTTTTTTTTCAAATAAGTGATTCATAACTGTTAAATCCTTGTTAGAACTTTCAAGCCAAAAATCGACCTGCTCATTAACTTTAATCTCATCCATATATATAATATAATTTAATAATAGTAATATGTCAACTTTAGATTTAATATTATTTGGAGGTGTCAAACTGGTTCCTCCAATTCTTAATTCCTAATTTTACGTTTGACCACAAAATACATAGTATTACACAGAATTCAGGTATAATTCTTATTGCTTCTTTAATTCCTTTTTACCTTCATTAGCAAGATAATTGTTTTTAGATATAATACTTCTACCAAGTTCCTTTTCAGCTTCTTTTCTGGCATTCCCTGCTACTTTACCACCACGTTTTGAAACTTTTTTATTTTCAATAAAAGTATCAGGTATTTCATTTTTGGATATTTCTGTTGTCATTCTTTCACCAAGCATTGTAAAAATTAGCTCTAAATCATCCATATGATCCCGTAAATTAATTTTTGATTTTTTCGGTATATCTTTAATTTCTTTATATTGGCTTGGAGTTATTCCAAATGTGGCTTTAGATATTTCAGCAGTCAAAATTGCATAATCTCTTTGATCTTTTATACCACGCTCTTTCCATTCATCTGTAAGGTTCTGACGTATTGCAATACCTCGTAATCTTTTATCAATCCAGTCTTTAGGATAACCTTTTTGTTCATAGATCTCTTTCATTCGTTTTTGTGCAAGTTCAGGGTTTTCGATTTCTTCAATTCGTTCATATCCAACTTTTGCAAGCCACCTTTTAAAAGGTTCAGCTTTAGGAGATGGGATTGATTGGATAATTCGTAAAATTGTTTTTGTGTTTCCCACAAGAGTTTTTCTTTTTTTTCCTGTTATAGTTTGCATTTCTACCTGGGGACAATCCGTCCCTATGTAAATTTTTAACTCGTTATCTCTTTTTCTTAATTTTTTTAAATAGTCAGTTGGGTTAACAGAATTGGTTAATGCACCAACTACATCAACTACTGAAAAAAACCATTGTTCTTCATGCCAAATTTTCCGAATTTCCTTTTTCTCAAAAAGTGCAATTTTATTACTTATTTCTGCCATAACTTACTCCATTAGTTAATCAAACAATACCTAAAGAAATTATATTTTAATAAAAAACAAAAGTCAATGAGAAATTCTTAAAAATTGGGAAGATAGAGGATATTTTAAGAAATAAATATTAAGGTCAAGGTTGAGTTTAAAGATTAGAGAATAAAACTTTTGACCACAGAATACACGGAATGACACAGAATTTAGGGCGTTATCTGTTTTATATATTAGCTACTTTAT
>JAOZTV010000025.1 GCA_029939015.1 Candidatus Aminicenantota bacterium | reverse complement strand
TATCCTTTTTATCCATTTTATCCATTCTCATCCTCATTTTTTTTTATTTTCACTTCTCCATCAAAAAACCTTAAAACAGCCCTATTATCAGTAAATTTTTCTTTTGATGTTATTACCTGACCTTCTTTGTTTAAAGTTAAAGAAAAACCTCTCTTTAATATCTTATCAGGGGCATTGGCATTTATAATACTTTTAATTTGCTTCAAATTATTATTAGAATTTTTTAATAGCCTTGCTCCATTATCAAAAACAGATTTTATGTGTCTTATAACATTAGCTTTCTTATCTAAAACGGCATTATAAAGACGTTTAGGTTCTATCTTCTTACTCATGAAATTTATATTCTGTATCTCTAATTTTATTTTACTATTTACTCTTAAAAATACATAGCTTATACGATCTGTAATTTTATTATAATTATCGGCAATCAGCCTTTTATTAATAATTGAGATTGAGTTAATTTTTTGATGCACTGCAAATAGATGATCTTTTAATAGACTATTGCTAAGGCTTGAAATACCACTGAATAAACTGATTAATTCTTTTTCAGTTTGAATATATTTGTCAAAGAAAAATTTCCCAATACCAGAAGGAGTAGATGGAGAGGGAGTAAGAAAAGAACATAATTCAATTGCCGATAGATCTTTTTCGTGGCCAATAGCAGTGATAATGGGGAGCTTTGAATTACAGATTTTTTTGCATAATTTATAATCATTAAAGAGAGAGAGAGATTGTTCACTGCCTCCACCCCTTGCAATAAGAATTACATCTACTATTTTATGTTTTTCAAAATATTCTACACCTTTTATAATTGATGAAACAGCATTATCTCCTTCCATTCTTGCGTCAATAAAAAAAACATCATATTTGTCTTTATATTTTCCCATACCTGCTAATATATCCTGTACAGAAGTCCCCTGTTCTGAAGAAATTAGTCCAATTTTCCTAGTCAACATCGGTAAAACAAATTGTTTCTGATTTTCTAATATTCCATCTGTCTTTAATCTATCAAGAGTTATTTCTCTTTGATTCTTTATTTTTTCTCTTGTAAATTCAGGTAAAATGTCAATAATATTGAGTTTTATGTTTACATTTTTCTTATATGATAAGCCAATATTAACCAGTAAAAGCACAGGAAGATCTTTAGATAAACTATCTGCTACACCTGATTTTTTGAGTTTATAATTTATTGAAGATAAAACAGACGCTTTTAATTCTGCTGAAAAAAAAACATCCTGTCCTTCATCCTCATCTCTGAAATCGAAATATGATGCCCACTTATAATTTTTGAGTTCTGACGATATTATACCCCTTACCCAGATGTTCCCACCTAAAGATTGAGATATTATTCTTTGTAACCTGTTTTTTAATTCAGCAACAGAGTTTGATTCCGGCAATCCTGAATTTTTACTTTCTTTTTCAAATACATCAGATTTAACCTCTTGCTTTTCCTCAATACTATCAGATTTCAAATTATTTTTTAATACTATTAATTCATTTTCTACATCATTATTATCGTTAAACCAGACTTTTTCAGCAGAATTCCACCTATAACCCCTTAACTTGAGGTCATCTTTTATTGGATATGCATTATAAACATGAACTGAGTTTTCATCAAAAGCAACCTTCACATCAAACCCATTTATAGTTAAAGATAAAAATTTCATTGCTATAACACTAATTATTCAATACTTTTTTAATAGTCTTACCTAAAATTTCAAGAGTATAAGGTTTACCAATATATGAATTTACTCCAAGACCCAATACCTCATCAATACTTTCAAGTTTAGAGAATCCACTGACAATTATTACCTTTTGGTCTTTATTAATTTCAATTATTCTCTTATAGGTTGTCAATCCATCTATTCCAGGCTCCATTATCATATCAAGAAGCACAAGGTCTACATTATTATTTTTCAAATAATCAAGTCCTGCCTCACCACTTGATACACTGTCAACATTATAGTTTAATTGTTCTAAAAGCATTGTAGCAATCTCTCTTTGAAGGACTATATCATCAATTACAAGGATTTTTTCATTTCTACCCCTATAACCCTCAAATAATTTTATATTTTCTGCTATTTCTACTTTTTCTTTTGTGGCCGGAAGATACATATCAATCGACGTTCCCGTTCCTGGTTCACTCCAAATATCAATTTCACCATTATGATCCTTAACCATACCTGCAATTACAGCCATACCCAACCCGGTTCCACTCCTCCCCATCTTTTTTTTTGTATAAAATGGTTCAAATATTCTTTTTATATCTTCTTTGGCAATACCTTCACCATTATCAAGTATTCTAAATACTGCATAATGCCCTGCTTTAAGAGAAGAATCCATTATATTAAAGTCCTCTTTTATATCGATATTTGTAGTTGAAATGAATATCTGTCCGTCTTCTTTAATCGCCTCAACGGCATTTAATATCAAATTTAACAAAGATTTTGAAATGTGAATTTCTGAGCCTGAAACATTACTTAATTGTTCATCAAGAGTAAAATTGAAAGAAATATTTGGGTTTTCATTTTTTATACTTTTAAATTCTGCTGATTTAAATAATTCAACAATAATATTATTTAAATTAATTATTTTTTTTTCTTTTACACCTCTTCTTGCAAGTGTTAAAAGATCCTTTACAACTGCAGCAGCTTTTTTCCCAGATTGTTGAATAGACAAAACCGGTCTTCTTAAAGGACTGTTTTGTGGAAGCTTCATTAATAAAATATCTGGATAACTTACAATTGCACCAAGTATATTATTTAGGTCATGGGCAACACCACCTGCAAGGACACCCAACACTTCCATTTTTTCTGACTGGATTAATTTTTTCTGCAATTTATCTTTTTCTTCTTCAGCTTTTATTCTTTCTGAAATTTCCTTATTCAAATTAAAATTAATTTTTTCAAGTTTTATTTTTTCAAGTTTATGTTTTCTAACTCTTAGTTTATAAATTAGTAATACTACTACTAATATCAACAAAAATGCAATGGTTTTAAACCATAGTGCCCTCCAATAAGGAGGAATAATATTAATCTTTAAGGCTGTTGTTTTATTACACCATACACCGTCGTTATTTGCTCCTTTAACAAAAAAAGTATAACTACCACCCTCAAGATTTGTATAACCTGCATTATTTCTTTTTCCACTATCTATCCAATCTTTATCAAAACCATCTAATTTATATTTATAAGTATTTTGATTTGAACTTCTATAACTTAAAAGAATAAATTCGATTGCAAAATAGTTTTCATCATAATTTAGAGTAATTTCTTTTACATCCTCAACAGGCTTATCAAACCTCTTATACTCATTAAATACTTTAATTCCTGATATTTGTACTTTCGGAGCATAGGGATTATCTTTTATTGCCGATGGATCAAATTTAGTAAGTCCATTTATTCCACCAAAATACATTTCACCTTTTTTATTTTGAAAAAATGAACCTCCATTAAATTCATCTGACTGAAGACCTGATGAAGAATCATAAACTTTAATACCCTTATTCTTGGTTTCATACCTGATAATTCCACGATTTGAACTCATCCACAAAACAGGGTCTGGCTTATTGTTTTTTTCTTCAAGGATAGCATAAATAACATTATTTGGAAAACCATCAGCCTCAGTATTACTATTCCACTTTTCTTTAACTGGATCATACCTGTGAAGCCCAGCACCCCATGTACCTATCCATATAATCCCATTTTTATCTATCAACATAGAGAGTATATGATTATTTCCCAAAATATTTTTTTTACCTTTTTTTACATATTGAGTAAATTTATTATTTTCTTTTCTAAACTTATTTATGCCGTCCCATGTACCTATCCATAAATTACCATACCTGTCTTCATTAATTGCTCTGATATGATTATTACTAATACTATTCTTATTATATTTACTATGCTTATAGCTTTTAAATGTTTCCAAATTCCTATCATACCTATTAAGTCCCCCAAATTGAGTTCCAATCCAAAGTGTATTATCGCTATCTTCAAAGATAACCTTGATTGCTTGCATTTCTCCAATATCTGGATGTTTTTCATGGTTTACATATCTTATAAATTTTTTTACTCTATTTTTTGACATGTATAATCCATCTCCAAAGGTGCCAACCCATAGAGTTCCAAAAGAATCTCTCATTATTGAATATATTCTGTTTTTGCCAAAATTTGTAAGTTTATAATTAAAATCTCCATTTATGATATTCAATCCATCCCTATCTGTCCCTATCATAAGAGTACCATCTGAATCCTCAAATACAGAACGGACATATCTGTTTTTAATACCTCTAATATCAATCGGATTGGTACGGAAATTCTTAAAATAAGTTCTTTCTTTATCCAGAATATTTACTCCGCCTCCAGAAGTACCAAAATATAGCATACCCTCTTTATTTTTAAATATACATAATACCTGATTATTATTCAAACTGGTTTTTGAGAAGACATTGTTTTTGTAATTTCTGAACATAAATTTATTTTTATCATTTTTCTTAACAGTAATAATCCCATTCCCAAATGTAGTTAACCAGAGCACACCTTTATTATCTTTATAAAAGTCCCTAATTCTTTCATTTTGTAAAAACATAGGTAATGTGTCCTGTGCTTTTTTATCATATTTATTCTGTATTGAATTAAATATTTTGACACCATCACCATCAGTACCAATTAATAAAACTCCAGGTTCATATTCAAAAATTGTAATTACACTATCATCATTTATATTCCCTGACTTTGAGTAACAAAAAGAATCAAATGTCTCTGTATCAGGGTTAAACTTATTTAAACCACCTGTATTATTCCCAATCCAGAGTGTTCCACTTGAATCTTCAAAAATTGCTCTTATATTATTACTGCTTATTGACTTTGGCTTATCTCGATTAAATTTATATCTTGTGAATTTTTTAGTACTTCTATTAAATTTATTTAATCCACCATTCTGTGTACCTATCCACAAATTTTTTTTACTATCTTCAAAAAGTGCAAATACATTTATACCACTAAGACTATTTCTGTCCTCTACACTATAAATATAATTTTCAAAATCATCGCTTGTTCTTCTAAGCCTGCTTAAACCACCACTATTAGTACCAATCCAGAGTTCACCATCCGAAGTTTCTATTATAAGCCTTATTATACTCGATGTAATTGAGTTTAGGTCTTTATGTGAATGTTTATAAAGTTTGAAATCTTTACCATCATACCTGTTTAGACCATCCTGTGTACCAAACCACATATAGCCATATTTATCCTGCATAATTGACATAACTGTATTTTGTGAAAGTCCATCAGAAATTGATAAGTGTTTAAATTCAAATTCAGGTTTTTTTACAGCTTCAGAAGTTAGTCCTGAGCAAAACCAAAAAAAAAAGACAATAATCACATATATTTTTTTCACTATTTTTCCCAAGTATAATAATAATAAAAAAACAAATTATATGCAATATTAATATAAAATTATTTTTTTTTATTTTTGATATTGACATACATAATTAAATTGTTATAATTTAAACGTTATGAATTTAACTATATTATATCTGGTTTTATTAATTAGTTAATGGATAGCAAAATTCAATAAAAAGGAGTGCTAAATGGAAGTTTTGAAGATTTCAAAGGACGATTTCAGATCTTTTGTTCAAAAAAAGATTGAAAATTCAGACCAAAGAACCATTGGCGTTGTAAAAAAAGGATCACATTTTGCATATGCAGATCTCGAATCTGTAGAAGATATGCAGATGGATTATAATGTGACAATGTTACCGCCAAAAAAATATTTTCAGCCACCAAAAGAGATTTTATTAAAATTTAAGCCAAAAGATGCATCATCTTATGTTGCTGTTAACCAATGTGATAAAATTGCTTTGATTGGTGTACATTATTATGATCTTGCCTCACTTTTCCTGATGGATAAAGCATTTTCAGATGGTGAACGTGATGAGCATTATATGAAGAAAAGGGAAAACTCAGTTATGGTTGGCATGTACCCAACTAAATACTTTAAATATAGATTTGCAAAATCTGTACTTAGAGATCAGGCATATAAGGTAGCAGATATTATGCTAGTTGATATGGGAGATGACTATGTTGTTGAAGTTGTTTCAGAAAAAGGCAGAGAGTATATTGATGGTGGAAATTTTGTAGAGAACAAATATTCACTCCTCGAAATTGATGAAGCTAAGAATAAGATTAAAGATGATCAGAGAATACCTGTTCCAATTGAACTCATTCCTGAATATCTTGTTAAAAATCACGGACATAAGGTTTGGGAAGATTTTGGTAACAAATGTTTTTCATGTGGTTCATGCGTTCTCGTATGCCCAACTTGTTACTGTTTTGATGTATCTGAAGAAGTTGAATTATCATTGCAGAATGGAACAAGAGTAAGAACCTGGGATGGTTGTATGCTCGAAGATTTTGCTGTATGTGGCGATGGACATAATTTCAGAAAAGAAAAAGGTGCCAGATTCAGACATAGAATGTTCAGAAAAGGTAAAGGATTACCTGAAAAATTTCATTCATTTGGATGTGTTGGCTGTGGAAGATGTGCCTATTCATGTGCTTCAGATATTGCAGGTCCGGTAAAGATCCTGAAATATATGGAAGACAATAAATAAGGAGAGAATAATGTGTGAAAATTGTGAATGTAGTAAAGATATACAAAAAAATTCAATTTATCTACCTGAAGTTGCCATTTTAAAAGAAAAAAAGAAGATGACAGATGTTGATAGTTTTTTTGTATTTGAATTAAAAGATAGGTCTTTGGGACACCTTCCAGGACAATTTGCTGAAATATCAATCCCGGGAATTGGAGAAGCACCAATTTCAATATCTTCTCCACCATCAGATGATAATACATTTGAAATGGTTATTAGAAATATTGGTTCAGTAACAAATGCAATCCATAATCTCGAACCTGGAGATAGTGTTGGAATAAGAGGACCCTTTGGAACTTCTTTTCCAATGAATAATTTAAAAGGTGAAAACCTGCTATTTGTAACAGGTGGAATTGGACTTGTTCCAGCAAGATCTGCAATAAAATATGCTTTGGAACATAGAGAAGATTATAAAGAGATAACTATCATGTTTGGTTGCAAGGATCCAAGTCAAAGATTGTTTACAGATGAAATTGAAGAGTGGAAAAAAAGAGATGATGTCAATTTTATTGAAACAGTTGATACTTGTAATCCAGGAGAATGGGACGGTAATGTTGGAGTTATAACAACTTTGTTTTCAAAAGTACCAAACATCGACCCTAAAAATACTTATGCGATAATTGTTGGACCACCAATTATGTATAAATTTGTAATTATGAGTCTTCATGATCTTGATTTTTCAGATAAAAGAATTATAGTTTCATTAGAAAGAAGAATGAAATGCGGTGTTGGAAAATGTGGACATTGTCAGATGGATAATATTTATGTTTGTCAGGATGGTGCAGTTTTCTATTACGATGATATTAAACATTTAAAGGAGGCAATCTAATGGGCGCTAAACCAAAGGTAGCATTTTTTGATTTTGCAAGTTGTGAAGGTTGTCAGCTTCAAATAGCAAACTTGGAAGAAGAAGTTATTGGACTGGCTGAACTGGTTGATATTGTAGAATTCAGAGAAATATTGACAGGTAAGGCTCCAGAGTATGATATTGCTTTTATTGAAGGTGCAATTACAAGAGATGTGGATGAAAAGAAGATAAAAGATATCAGATCAAGATCCAAGGTTCTTGTTGCTTTAGGACAATGTGCAGTATCAGGTGGAATTCCAAGATTAAAAAACAATAATCCAAGTTTGGATAATGTCAAAAAAATGGTCTATGGTGATAAGTATAATATGCCTCATCTTGATACCTATCCGACAAAGGCTGTTAATGAAGTAGTAAAAGTAGATTTATATTTACCTGGATGTCCAATAAATAACAAAGAGTTTTTAAGATTTGTTAAGGAAATCAGCCTCGGCATTATGCCAAAACTACCTAATTATCCAGTCTGTGTTGAGTGTAAATTAAAAGAGAATGAATGTTTATTTGATCTTGGACAAATTTGTCTTGGCCCACTTGCAAGAGCAGGCTGTGATGCAATATGTCCTTCAAATGGTGTTCCATGTGAGGCTTGTAGAGGTACTGTTGACAATCCAAATAAGAATGCAATGCATGAAATTCTTGAAAAATATAATTACACAGTTGAAGAAATTAAAAGAAAGATCAATATATTTGGAGTTGATCCGGAGGTAAAAAAATGAGCGAAAATATTAAAGTAGATGTCCATCATATAACAAGGGTTGAGGGACATGGTAATATAAAAGTAAACCTTGAAGAGGGAAAACCTGATGTAGTAGAATGGCAGGTACCAGAAGCACCAAGATTTTTTGAAGCCATGGTAGTTGGTAGAGAATACCATGAAGTTGCAACTATTACATCAAGAATATGCGGTATCTGTTCAGTTGGACATACCTTAGCATCGTTAAAAGCAACAGAAAACGCAATGGGTATCAAAATATCAGAAACAACAACAGTTTTAAGAGAATTATTAAAACACGGTGAAACTCTTCAGAGTCATATCCTCCATGTTGGATACCTTGTAACTCCTGATTTACTCAGAGTTGGAAGCGTATTACCATTAATTAAAACTCATACCGATGTTGTTTTACTTGTTACAAAAATTCACAGGCTATCAAATGAATTCTGTGATATCGTTGGTGGCAGAACAACCCATCCAATTAGAGCAAGAGTTGGTAAATTTTCTAAGATGCCTGATAAAAAGCAATTAGTAAGCTTAAAAGAAAGACTGGTTGAATCAGTTTCTGATTTAAAAGCATTGGCAGAAGTCGTAAAATCACTTGCAGGCGAACTTCCAGATTTCACAAGAGAAACAGAGTATTTATCACTAACAAATAAAAACGCCTATGCCTTTTATGAAGGTGATTGTATAACAACTGACATCAAGGCACCTCTTCCTATATCAGGATATAAAGAGATAGTTAATGAATTTATTGTACCGCAATCAACTGCAAAATACGGTAAATTCAACCGTGAATCATTTATGGTTGGAGCACTTGCAAGATATAATAATAATCATACACAACTTACAGATCTATCTAAATCTGTTGCTGAGATGTTAGGATTAAACGGTGTTTGCTATAATCCATATATGAATAATATTGCACAGGTTGTTGAATGTGTTTTTGCAGTAGAAAAATCAATTGAATGTATCGACTGGCTACTTGCAAAAGACTTAAAAGTTGAAGATGATTTTTTTGAAGTTAAAGCAGGAAGTGGTTCAGGCTCAGTTGAAGTTCCAAGAGGAATTTTATTTCATGAGTACGAATATGATGATAACGGACTATGCGTTAATGCTAATTGTGTCATCCCTACAAATCTCAATCATAATAATATTCAACTTGATTTTGAAAAAATGGTTCCTGAAATGAAACATCTTGGTGAAAAAGAATTACAATTCAGGATGGAAATGCTTGTAAGAGCCTACGATCCTTGTATTTCATGTTCAACACATTATCTTAATATTGAATTTAAATAAAAGCATCTATGGGAAGAAATAAAACTGCAATTATTGGCCTTGGAAATTACCTACTCGGTGATGAAGGGGCTGGTATGCACGCGGTTGAGCTTCTCAGAGAGAAAATGTATGGACACAATGTTGACATAGTTGATGCCGGTACCCCCGGTATGAATTTGCTTCACCAGTTTGAGGAAAGAGAAAAGGTTATTTTCATAGATGCTGGAAATCTTGGATTAAAGCCTGGAGAGTATAAAAGATTTACATACAATCAGGTTAGAAGTCTTAAAAAGAATAAAGGTTACTCTTTGCATGAATTTGATTTAATATCTTTTCTTGAACAGGCTACAACTTTGAAAAAAACTGATGGGATTGAAATCGTTATTTACGGTATTCAGGCATCTGAAATTATAATGTCTGAGAAATTAAGTAATATTGTACAAAGAACACTTGAACCGCTTGTTATAGATGTGTATAATGAGGCTCTATTTGAAAAAAAAGGAGTTGTAAATGCATGAATACGCAATAGCAAGTGATATTGTTGGGACAATAAGGACTAATTATAGTGAACATTATAAATCACTAACAGCTATAAACATCAGTATTGGTAAATTTTCAGGAATTGTAACAGATTCTCTGGATTTTGGTATTGAAGCAATTTTAAAGGAAGATGGTATTGATAATGTTAAAATAGTATTTTCAGAAGCAATAGCTGAAGCCGAGTGTGAATGCGGTCATAAGTATAAAGTGGAAAATATGTTCGGTCAATGCCCAAAATGCAAATCTTCGATTAGAAAGATGTTATCGGGAGATGGTGTAATTATTGAAACAATTGAGTTTGATAAAGAAGAAGAAAAAACTTAAAAGGAGGAACGAGAAATGAGTCAAAAAATTTTAGTAGTGGACGACGATATAGATGTACTTGAATCAAGAAAGATAGTTTTAGAACACGATAATTATGAAGTTGTAACAGCAACAAATATTCCTGTTGCAAAAGAAATTGTAGCAAAGGGAGACATTGACCTAATAGTATTAGATGTTATGATTGAAGGCGATAGTGACGGCTTTAATTTTGCAATATTTTTAAAGGGAAATGAAACTTTTAAAAGTATTCCAATAATTCTTGCAACAGCAGTAAACCAGAGGACAAAATTCAAATTTGATCTGGAAAAAGATGGTGCATTTATGCCTGTTGAAAAATTCATGGAGAAACCAATTGATCCGGATGACCTCATTGTAACAATAAGAGGATTATTAAAACAAAAATAATTTAACACTTTAAATACTGTAGGGGCGAACCTATGTGTTCGCCCTTTCTTTTCTATGTGTTCGCCCTTTCTTATATTAGAATAAATACTGTCCAACAAAAACCGTTTCCGCTTTTCCTGAAAGCAAAATCTCATTATTCTTAATTTCGACCTTAAGCACCCCACCTTTATTATTAATTATAACTTTATTGCCAAGGAGTTTCTTTTTGTTTCCTATAACTACCGATGCACAGGCTCCTGTTCCACAAGCCAGAGTTCTACCAGCTCCTCTTTCCCATGTAAACAAATCAATATCATTCAGATTATTTATCTTTACAAAATTCACATTTGTTTTATCAGGAAAGAGAGAATTATTCTCAATGAATTTTCCTACTCTACTAATTTCTGCATCCGATATATTATTTATAAACACTACAGTATGCGGAACCCCTACCCTGACTGAGTTAATTTTAAATTTCTTTTTATCAATATAGATAATATCCTCAAATATCTTATTACTATTAAATTTTTCATTTGAATTAACTGGAATCAACTCATGTTCAAAAATTGCTTTTCCAATATTAACTTCAACCACTTTAACACTTTCTAATTGTGTCTGTAATTTCACTTTTTTAATTCCTGCGAGTGTTTCAATTTCGAATTCTTTTTTTCTAATAATATTCTCATCATAAACAAACTTTGCAAAACACCTGATTCCATTACCGCATAATTCTCCAATACTACCATCTGAATTATAATAATTCATTTTAATATCAGCAATATTAGATTGTTCTGAATACATTAAACCATCACTTCCTATTCCAAAATGCCTGTCACAAAGTTTTTTTATTTGTTGTTCAATGTTTTTATTATTCACAAATTTTATATTCTTCTCTCCATCAAATAGAATAAAATCATTGCCGGTTCCATGCATTTTTACAAAATTTATTTTTTTTTTATTAGACATTTATATATTTTGCCAAAAAATGACATAAAAGTAAATATATTATGGACTCTTACAAAATATTGAATTATTCTAAAACTTATTGTAGAATGAAATTTAGCCAGATTTAATATAAAAGGCAAAAGGAGAGAAAAAATGAAAAAATTATTTATTATTCTTATTATGGTATTATTTGTGTTTTCAGGTCTCATTATAAATGCTGAAGCAAAAAAAGTAGTCAAAAAAGGTGTAAAGGTAGAAAAAAAAGTTAAAAAAGACATCTGTGATACCGTTGTTTATGTGAAATTAAAAGGAAAAAAATACCATAAAAAAAACTGTAAACTTGTAAAAGAAGGTAAAAAAGGTATTAAATTAAGTGAAGCAATAAAAAAAGGTTATACAGCCTGTGCTATATGTAAACCTGTAACAAAACCAATAAATAAAAAAGATTTAAAGAAAATAAAAAAATTAAAAAAAGTAGCTGAAAAAAAATAATTAGTTTATTGCAATTTATAGCCTAATTGTTAAATTTGAGTTTATATCGACTTGAAAAAAACTGACAATTAGGTTATAATTTGTTATAAGGCTTCGCGTATGCGAGTCCTTTATGGCGGTGTAGCTCAGCCGGTAGAGCAGTCGGCTCATATCCGATATGTCGGGGGTTCAAGTCCCTCCACCGCTATTTTTAAAAAGTATGAAACTAACATATCCCCAATTCAAAGATAGAATAAAAACAAATAGTTTAATTGACGACAAAGATATAATTATTATTGCACTTTCAGGCGGTAAAGATTCTATCGCCTTAACTGTCTTATTAAATGAACTTCAAAAAGACATTAAATTCACTCTATATGCTGCTTATTTCAACCATAAGATTAGAGAGGATTATAAAGAAGAGGAAAGCTGGGTAAAAGCATTCTGTAAACAAAAAAAAATCAAATTATATACAAGTAGTGCCTATGTAAAAGATTATATAAAAGAAAAAAAACTTAATCTTGAAAATGGTGCTTCAATATTGAGGTATAAGTTTTTTCATTCTCTATTAGAAAAACATAAAAACTCAAAGGTATTTACCGCTCACACAAAGTCTGATGCAACCGAAACATTTTTTATTAAGTTATTTAGGGGAAGTGGTCTTCAAGGTTTATCCTCAATATCAATGACAAAAAACAATCAATTTTACCGCCCTCTTTTATATTTTACCAAAGAACAGGTATTAGACTTTTTAAAAAATAATGCAATTGAATTCTATACGGATAAATCAAATGCAGAAAATATATTTTTAAGAAATAGAATAAGAAATGTCCTAATTCCTCAAATTAAAGAGATAGAACCATCTATTGACAATTCAATCTCTAAAACAATACAAATAGTAACTGATGAATATAATTATTTTTCAAGCTATGCAAAAAGCTTTTTAAACAACGCACTTATTTTAAATAAAATCATACCTATCTCATCTCTAACAAATCTTCATATTGCAATACAAAAACATATTCTAAGGGAATATATCAGATTAATGAAGGGAAATATCTTTAATATAAGTTATGAAAATATTGAAGAATTGCTCTATGCAATAAAAACTAAAAAAAACATATCACTACCTGCAATAGATTTATGTATAAAAAACGATTTTATTTATCCAGCTGATTTTTCTATTCAACCATATAAATATCAAATCAACAAAATTGATACAAGTGTAATAATCAATAAAATTCAAAAAAAGCTTATAATTACACAATTAAAAGATTATATAAAACCTGAAAATAATTATGAAATTATTATCCAAAAAAAAAAATGTAAATACCCTTTGATCCTGAGAACAGCTATTAAAAATGACAAATATATAAAAATTAACTCTAACATCAATATGTCAGCTTTTGAAATGATAAGAAGTCAGGGTATCCCGGTACAACTCCGTAATTTATGCCCTGTCCTCACAAATTCAGACAATGAAATAATATGGGTATTTGGAGCACCAATAGCCAATAAATTTAAAATAACAAATAAAAATGACAAAAATATTTTTCTTAAAATCAAATTAACCTCATAAGGTTAGACTTAAAAATACTTATCTGTTAAAATAATTATTATATGAAAGCAAAGAAGAATGTATTTATTGCCAGACAGCCAATATTTGATAAAGATCAGAATATATTTGGATATGAATTACTTTTTAGATCAGGATTAGATAATTTTTTTGATACAAGCCTTGACCAGGACTATGCTTCATCAAAAATGTTAATGGATTCATTGGTTATCTTTGGATTTGATGAACTTACAAGAGGCAAAAAAGTCTTTATGAATTTTACAAAAAAAAGTCTTTTAAGTGATATTGTATTGCTTTTACCAAGAAAAACTACAGTTATTGAATTATTAGAAGACATTGACCCTGATTCTGAAGTGATATCCGCCTTTGAACAATTTAAAAAAAAAGGATATACACTTGCATTAGATGATTTTGAATATGATAAAAAATTTGAACCATTACTTGATATGACTGATATTGTCAAAGTTGACTTTTTACTGACAAAAGGCAATGAACGTGCGAATATAATAAAAAGGATAAATAATCCAAATATAAAATATCTTGCCGAGAAAGTAGAAACTATTGAAGAGTTTAATCAGGCAATAGATATGGGGTATTCTTATTTTCAGGGATATTTTTTTAGTAAACCAGTTATTGTAACAGGCACAGATATGCCAGCTTATAAATTAAATTTTTTGCAAATAATTCAGGAGCTATATAAACCAACTGTAAATATAACAAATATTGAAAGGATATTAATGCGTGATGTGTCTCTTTCTTATAAATTATTGCGTTTAATTAACTCTGCTGCCTTCGCATTAAGAAAGGAAGTTTATTCGATACGCCATGCATTAAATTTGCTTGGTATTGATGAATTAAAAAAATGGATATCGCTTATGTCACTCTCACAAGTTAGCGATGACAAACCTGAACAACTTATGATAACATCTGTTTCAATTGCTAAATTTTCTGAAATTATTGCTGAAAAAACCAGAAATAAAAGCATCAAATCAAATTTCTTCCTCGCTGGATTATTCATTTATATTGACGGTTTTTTAAACCGGCCAATGGAGGATATTGTCAGAAATCTTCCTATAATTGATGAAATAAAAAATGCTTTACTCGGTGAAAATAATTTATATAGGAAAGTGCTTGATTTATATTTAGTTTATGAGAAAATGGATTGGGTAAGAGTTGCCGAACTTAGTTCAGAAATAAAGATTAATCCAGACAATATTTTTGGGTATTATATGGAAGCAATAACATGGGCAAATCAATTTCAAAAATAATTATTATTATAAACTCGTTAAATGTAGTTGATAATTTTATATTTTTTCTTTATAATAACAAATCATGAGTGATAATGGAATAATTATAGAAATAGCTGTCAATAAATTGCAAGCAAACCTATCGTATTCTTCTGAGAGGAGAAACATATCTCTTACAGAATTGATAGGCATAATTAAGGACGCTGGTGTAGTTTCTGGAATTAAAAGAGAAGTCTTAAATGTTGTTGTTGATAGCATTAAAACAGGCAAAGGTTTAGATAAAATAATTATTGCCGAGGGGATTGAACCTTTTGCAGGAGAAAAACCCTCTATTGATTTTAAATTTACAATTTCTGATAAACCAACAGTTGATGAATCAGGACGAACAAATTATAGAGAATTATCAAATATAATAAATGTAAAAGCAGATGAACTCCTTGCAATAAAGAGAAAATTAAAACCTCCTGTTAACGGCATAACTGTAACAGGAATTAAAAAAGTTTTCCCAGTTATACCGGAACTTCCTTTAATTGCAGAGACCAATATTATAAAAGATGAACAGGATAATACAATCTTTTATAGAGCTGAAACAGATGGCGCACTTTTCTTTAAAAACAATGTTCTTTCAGTCTTGCCTGAATTTTCAGTTAACGAAGATGTCGACTTTAGCATCGGAAATATTAATTTTAAAGGAGATGTAAAGATTGGCAGAGATATACTACCTGATTTCATTATAGTTTGTGAAGGCAAATTAACAATTTTTGGTTCTGCAATAGCCTGCTCAATTTCCACTGGTGACGATATTGAGGTTAGAGGAGGCATTGTTGGCAAAAATAAAGGGGTAGCAGAAACCAAAAAAAATATTTTTGCAACCTTTGTTGAAAATGCAAAATTAGTTGCAGCAGAAGATATAGTAGTAAAAAATGGAATAATTGGAAGCGATGTACTTTGTGATGGTTATTTGAAAATTGAGAATAGAAAGGCAAGAATTGTCGGAAGTACAGTTAGAGCTGCAAAAGGTGTAATGACATTAAATGCAGGCTCAAGATTTGATACCAGCACCAAAATTATAACAGGAATTGACCCGATAAAAGAGCAGGAGTATTATAAAATAAAAGAACTCTTTGAAAAAAGAATTGGCGAGGCTAAAGATATTGAAAAGAGATATGGACGAGCAACACTGGAAAATAAAAATTTTTCAAATGCAATTTCATCTCAGGTAAAAAAAGAAATAATGAAATGGGATATATTGAGAGATCAGATAAAACAAATTCACATTCTATTAATAAAAGCTGAAACCGAGATGTATGATTATAATGCCACAATAAGAATAAAAGAAAATCTTTATCCAAGAGTATTTTTAAAAATAGGTAAATTTGAATTAACAACCTCTAAAGAATATTATAATGTTACAGTTAAATATTCAGAAGAACTTGATAGATTAGAGATAGTATAGTTTAACCTCTTCAAGCCAAAACAATATTTTATTTTTGGTTTATTTTTTAAATTAGTTGCTTATAACTTGACTTTTATACTAAGATTAAATAAAATAATATTTTAAGGAGATAAATAATGAACAAAACAGAATTAGTAAAAGCAATTGCTGAAAAAGCAAACTTAAAAGTTGCAGACACAGAATTAATGGTAAACGAATTTATTGAAACAATTTCAACTGAATTAAAGAATGGCGATAAAGTAACATTAGTTGGATTTGGAACATTTGCAGTTTCACACAGAAAAGAAAGAATGGGAGTTAACCCTAAAACTGGTGAAAAATTAAAAATCGCTGCAAAAGATGTGCCTGTATTCAAACCAGGTAAATCTTTAAAAGAAAGAATTCAGTAAAAATCAAAATCAAATAAATGGATATCAATTAAATATTG
>JAOZTV010000242.1 GCA_029939015.1 Candidatus Aminicenantota bacterium | reverse complement strand
TCAATCTTTGGTTCTTCATTCATCTTTACATAGAAAAAACCGCCAATACCTACAAATATCAAAATTATTATAATGAATAATAAAATACCCACAAAAAAACCTTTTTTCATTATTATTTCTCCTAAAAACTATCATTAATTTTATCATAAACACTGTTTCTTAACAATATCTATTTATGATTTATACTCAATTATAATTATACTCTTTTTTTTGAAAAAAGTTTTCTTTTCTACAAATATAATATATAATTCCTAAATAATGAAAAATAATATTACAGCATTAACAATTGCAGGTTCAGATTCTGGTGGTGGTGCTGGCATACAGGCAGATTTAAAAACATTTTCAGCCTTAGGTATTTATGGAACAACTGCCATAACTGTTATAACTGCACAGAATTTGAACAAAATAAATGATATTTTTGTTTTACCTGAAAATATAATCAGAAAACAGATAGAAACAATTTTTGACGGATACTCAATTAAGGCTGCTAAAACAGGAATACTATATTCAGAGAAAATAATTGACATTATTATTCATTCTTTTGCTAATAGAGACATAAAACTCGTTATAGACCCTGTTATGATATCAACTTCCGGTAAAGCTCTGATGGATAAAAAAGCCCTCGAAAAAATAACAGATGGACTTTTCCCTATTGCAAACCTAATCACACCTAATATACCAGAGGCAGAATATCTTACAAATTCAATAATAGATTCTAAAGAAGATATGCAAAAAGCTGTTTCAATACTTTATAATAAATATAAAGTCCCTTTCTTATTAAAGGGTGGACACATGACTAATATATCTGATGATTTACTAATTACAGATGAAGGAATAAATATATTTAGTTCCGAAAGGATATCTGGAGTAAATACCCATGGTTCAGGCTGTACACTTTCTGCTGCAATTACGGCATTTCTATGCCAAGATTACGCATTATATGAAGCTGTAAGGTCTGCAAAGGAATATATTAAGTCAACTCTATTAGACCCTATACAAATATCGGATAAAACACAGATAATTAATCATTTTGCTGACTATTAGATACATCCTTATTCATTTTTAAAAAAATAATTATTCCAGGCAAAAGTAATAAAATATCTCTGAATAATAAAGAATAAGGATTACTTCCCTTTCCTGAGGAAGTAAAACATCCACAGTCAAAATCAAGTCCTCTAATTATATTTATTGAGATTGCAATAATAAATATTATAAGAAGAGTTGATAAAATTGCAGTACTTCCTTTAATATATTTACCAAGGATAAGTAAAAGTCCTGCAATAAGCTCAACCCATGGAAGAATAATTGCAAAAAAATTTATTGAAAATTCCGGAAATAATTTATAATTATTGATAATTTCAGCAAATTCTAAAGGATTTGCTATCTTATGAAAACTTGCATATATAAAAATACTACCCAAAATTAATCGAGCAATAAATTGAATATAAGATTTTCTTAAAAACTTCATAATTTTATTTCTCATTATTCTTCCATTTCAATACGATTTTGCAATTCATCTTTCCATTCAATTATACCGCCTTTATAAACAAATATATTTTTATATTTTAGCTGGTATAATTTTTCAGCCAAATCTGTAGAATCTGTACAGTCCACACCACTACAATAGACTATGATAGTTTTTGTTTGATTTAATATGCCTTTTAGAGTATCAAAAACTGTATCAAATTTTCTTATTGGCAAAGAAATTGCAAATGGTATATGCCCTTCCTTATAATATTCATTATCCCGTGCATCAAAAATAACTGCCTCAGCATTGGATATATAATAAAACAATTCATCAGCAGTAATAGTTTTTTCTTCATAGGCTTCTAATAAACTATCTGTTTTCTCATCAAAATCACCTATCAAATCCAAGGGTTTATCACGTGCCTCATTATATATCAAACCAATACTTATACTCAAAAAAAGTATAATAAATATTTCAATTAATATTTTTTTAAAATTCATTATATAATATATCAAAAATCAGATTATTTTTCAACTTTTGACTAATTTTCTTTTTTATGTTATTTTCATTATTAACTTTTGGAGGAATTATGAATAATTATGAGAATATGGCTGAAGCAGTTGATTTTATTAAAACTAAGTTTTCTAAGAAACCTGAAATAGGTATAGTTCTTGGTTCAGGTCTTGGTGATTTTGCAAATACTATGAAGAATACTACTATAATAGATTATTCTGATATTCCAAATTTTAAATCAGCCAATATTAAAGGACATGCTGGCAAACTTGTTTTATGTGAAATAAATGGTGTAAGCATTGCAATCATGCAGGGAAGATTTCATTACTATGAAGGACATGATATTTTGGACACTATTTTCCCAATTAGAGTTTTGGGTGGTTTGGGTATTAAAAAATTAATTCTTACAAATGCAGCCGGTGGTATTAATTCTAATTTCTTACCCGGAGATTTAATGATTATTACTGACCATATAAATATGATGGGAATAAATCCTCTTAGAGGAGATAATGATGAAAAAATTGGCACAAGATTTCCTGATATGAGTAATATTTATTCAAAAAAATTAGTTTCAATTATTGAAGATAATATGAAAGCAATAAACTTAAATATTAAAAAAGGAGTTTATTTAGCATTAAGTGGACCATCTTATGAAACACCTGCAGAAATTAAAATGTTAGCAACCCTTGGTGCAGACGCTGTTGGAATGTCAACTGTTCCTGAGGCAATAGCAGCAAGGCATATGGGAATAGAAATTGCAGGCATATCATGTATAACAAATCTTGCAGCTGGTATTTCAAAAACAGAATTAGACCATAAAGAAGTAACAGAAACAGCAAATAGAGTTAAAGCCGATTTTATAAAACTACTTACAAATATTTTAAATCAATTAATAAAAGAGATAAACTAAGCTCCAATTATCCTTTATCCAATATCCCTGTCCTCAAGTATGGGATCAATTTATCCAAAACATTAGTTCAATTTATACATCAAATAATTATTATTTATATTGCATTAATATACATTGACAAGTTGAGGAAATTTTGTTAAAATTTTACATAAATTAAGGGGTCCATAGCTCAACGGCTAGAGCCACCGGCTCATAACCGGTAGGTTCCAGGTTCGAATCCTGGTGGACCCATATTCTAATATTAAGGAGTCATCGCTTGAAAGATGGTTTAGAATTATTACACGATTTACAGATAAAGGATGATTTATTAAAAGACATTGATAGAATAATCAAAGAAATTCCAGAACGGATTAAAGAAATTGAACAGGAACGTGATGGTAAAAAGATTATTATTGAAAATTCAAAGAAAAAGCTTGAGATAAACTTAAAAGAACGCAAAAAATTTGAAGGTGATATTCTTCAAATTAAAGATAAAATCTCAAAATATAAAGACCAGATGAATAAGTCAACAACCAATAAAGAATATCAGGGATTTATTTCTGAGATTAAATATGAAGAAGACAAGATAACTAAGGTCGAAGAAAGTATTATTGAAAAAATGCTTGAATCGGATGATATAATGCAAGAAATCCGCGATAGCGAACAGGAATATGAAGGAATTAAAGCTGAATACGAAAACAAAATATCTGACCATAAAAGCAACTTAGAATATCATATTAATAAAAAACAAAAAGAAACTAAAATTTGTGATACTTTAAAGGTTGATATACCTAAGAATCTATTAAAAAAATATGAAGCACTTTATAAAAACAAAAATGGCAAAGCAATTTCATCAGTTGAAACTGAATTCTGTGGAGTTTGTAATGTGAAATTACGTCCTCAATTACTTAATGACCTTATTTCAACAAACAATTTTATTACCTGTGAAAACTGTGGAAGAATACTATTTAAAATAATAAAAGAAGACGAAGAAGAAAACAAACAGGATTCATAAGTCTGCACAGCAGGCTCTGTTTTAGCTTAAGGCTTAGAGCTTTGAGCATATAGCTAATACGAGGTGAAGATTGGAAATTAATAAAAAAAAAGAATTATTGGAAATAGCTAAGAATATCAGAATTGATATTGTCAAAATGTTAAACAAATCACAATCTGGACATCCTGGAGGGTCACTTTCAATTACAGATATATTAACGTATCTATATTTTTATGAAATGAATATTGACCCCAATGAAAAAACTGAGAAAGCAGACAGAGACAGATTCATCCTTTCAAAAGGTCATGCTGCTCCTGTTTTATACGCAACTCTTGCAAAAAGAGGTTTCTTTGACAAATCAGAGCTTAACACATTAAGACAGATAGACTCTAATCTTCAAGGTCATCCACATAGATTAGACCTACCGGGAATAGACGCTTCAACAGGATCACTTGGGCAAGGACTATCAATGGCAGTAGGAATGGGAATTGGTCTTAAATTGTCAAAAATAAAATCAAACATTTATGTCATACTTGGTGATGGAGAATCACAGGAAGGGCAGATTTGGGAAGCTTCAATGTCAGCAGGTTTTAGAAATTTAGACAATCTATGCGTATTTCTTGATTATAATAATCTTCAAATAGACGGAAAGGTTTCAGATATAAAAGATATCTATCCGGTTGTTGATAAATGGAAAGCTTTTAACTGGAATGTTATTGAAATAGATGGACATGATTTTGATGAGATAGATAGGGCAATAAATTTATTTAAAGAAGAAAAAGTAAAACCAACTATGATTATTTTAAAAACAATAAAAGGAAAAGGCGTATCATTTATGGAAAATAATGTTGGTTTTCATGGAGTTACACCATCTGATGATGAGTTAAAAACCGCTTTAATGGATTTACAAAATGGATAAAAAAAGTTTAAGAAATGAATACGGAAAGACCTTAGTCTCTCTAGGAGAACAAAGCGAAAACATTATTGTTCTTGATGCAGACCTTGC
>JAOZTV010000024.1 GCA_029939015.1 Candidatus Aminicenantota bacterium | reverse complement strand
ATTACGGTTGGTGATAACGCTTCAACGGATAATACTTTGAAAATTGCAAGAGAATTAAGCGATAAGTATGAAGACGTAAGGGTCTTTAATCTCGATAAGAAAGGTCGAGGTAGAATGGTCAAATATGCCTGGAATAAAAGTGAAGCAGATGTTTTATCATATATGGACATTGATCTTTCAACTGGTTTAGATGCATTTCCACCAATGATTAGATCAATTATTGACGGTTATGATATATCTATCGGTTCAAGGCAGTATAAAGGTGCAAAGGTAACAAGAAGCTTAAAGAGAGAAATTATATCAAGAGGATATATTAAAGTATTAAAACTTTTTCTGGGCTTTCCTTATACAGATGCTCAATGTGGATTCAAAGCTGTTTCCAAACAGGTAGTTAGTGAATTTTTCCCACATATAGTTGACGATGAATGGTTTTTTGATACTGAACTCTTACAAATGGGATATAAAGAAGGTTTAAAAGTAAAAGAGCTCCCTGTAACCTGGATTGAAGATACTGATTCGAGGGTTAAGATTGCAAGAACAATGTGGCTTGACCTTGTGGGTGTGTATCGAATGATGGGATATAAAAAGAAAATAAGAAAATGAAGCCATCAATTTTTATAACGGGTATTTCCGGCTTTCTCGGTAGAACACTTATAAAAAAAATTGACCCTGCAAAATATAAAAGCATCTATTGCTTGCTAATTGAACCTACGGATATGTTTAAATCATATCCCGCAAATTTTATACCAATAATTGGTGACCTGGAAAAACCTGAAACTTATAAAAACTATTTGTCAGAAACAGATATTGTAATCCATATGGCTTCTGTTACCGGAAAAGTCAGCCCTAAAATATATACAAAAAATATAGTGGAAGGCACTGGAAAACTTATAAATGCCTGTAAAGAACAAAATGTAAAAAACTTTATATATTTGAGTTCAATAGCTGCAAAATTCAAAAATATAAAAAGATATTATTATGGAATAGCAAAACTAAAAGCCGAACAACTTATAAAAGATTCAGGCTTAAATTACTCAATTATAAGACCAACTATGATTATGGGTATAAATGCACCTGTATTTGATGGATTTGCAGGTCTTACATCTTTGCCAATAATACCTGTATTTGGTAATGGTAAAACAAAAATACAACCGGTTATTGATAGTGATGTAGCAGATTTGATTATTTCTATTTCTAACAAAAATCATTTTAATAATAAAATTCTTGAGATTGGTGGTCCTGATATATTAACGATAGATGAGTTTTTAAAAAAAATCAAATCAAAAAAAACAAATCAGGAAAATGTGGGGACAAAAATCTTTCACATCCCAATTGGTTTAACTGTCTTTGGGCTGACAATACTTGAAATAATGGTTTATAAATTTCTGCCAATAACTGTAGGACAATTAGCCACATTTAGAAATGATAGTATTGCAGACAATGACTCTTTCCTTAAAAAATCAACTGAATTAATAGGAGTTGACGAAATGATTAAAGTCGGATTAAAAAACAAAAAAGTGCCAGACTTAAATACTAAAATTCTTGAAAAAGAATGTAAAACTTTTTGCAAATACCTGTCAGGCATAAAAGCTAATGAGTATGTTATTGAAAATTATTTAAAATATCATAGTATTTCAAAAATTGAAGAAATAAATAAACCTCCACTTTTTGATAACTTACTTTTAAAATTTGCACGTATTCATCCAGCTTTTACAAAATTCATTGACATATATACAAAGTTTGTAAAGCCACAGACAATATTTAGATTTAAGCTTTCATATTTACTTGCAATATTAGAGGTATCGTCTCCATATTATGAGAAGATAGACTTTACAAAGGGTATTGGTAAATTAAGTTTTTTAATTTTATTAGGTCTAAAAGGTGGATTATTTGGTTTACAATTAATATTGTCTGTGATTTTCCTGCTTCCATTTGATTTGATTTTTAGAGTTATAGGTGGAAATAATAAGGAGACAAAAAATGTCTGAGATAATTATTGTCGGTTCTGGTGCAAGTGGCGTTCACTTTGCCCTGTCTCTCTTAAAGAAAGGTCTTAAGGTTAAAATGATTGATGTCGGCTATGAAAAACCTGATAATTTAAACCATGAAGATTCATATAAAGAACTTAAAGAAAACTTAAAAGATCCGGTTTCATACTTTCTTGGCAAAGAATTTGAAAGTGTCGTCTCACCTGAATTTGCTAAAGAAATTTATGGGTTTTCTCCCGGGAAAAAATATATATTTAAAAAGCCGGAGGGCTTTAATGTAAGCGAAGAAGGTTTTGAATCTCTCTTCTCATTTGCACAGGGTGGACTTGCAGAGGCATGGACAGGCGGTTCATATTCTTTTAATGACGATGACCTTGAAGATTTTCCTTTTGATTATAAGGATATTGAGCCTTATTATAATGAAATCGCTGAACGAATAGGTGTTATTGGTACAGACGATGATCTTGCTCAGTTTTTTCCATATCATAAAAATTTATTGTCACCATTGAAATTTGATGAACATTCAGAGCTACTTGATAAAACTTATATAAAGAATAAAGATAAGATAAATAAGATGGGTGTCTTTATGGGTCGGTCTCGAATAGCTGTTTTAAGTAAGGACAAGGGAAACAGAAAGGCCTGTGATTATTCTGGACGATGTATGTGGAATTGCCCGACAGATTCAATTTATGTTCCTTCAATTACTCTTAATGAGTGTAAAACATATAATAATTTCACTTATGTTTCAGGAATGAAGGTTTCTCACTTTAAATATGAAAATAAAAAAGTTTCAGACTTGGTAGCAGAAAACATCTATACCGGGGAACAAACAAGTTTTAAGGTCGATAAATTAGCAATAGCAGCAGGAACTCTTTCTTCCTCAAAAATATTTCTTGATTCAATATACTATAATACGGGAAAGATACATAAATTAACCGGATTGATGGATAATCGTCAGATACTTGTCCCATTCATAAATCTGAAGATGATAGGAAAGGCATACAATCCTGACACATATCAATATCATCAGTTAGCAATGGGTATTCAGACTGAAAAACCTAAAGAATATATTCATGGACAGATTACATCTTTAAAAACGGCATTAATGCAACCAGCACTTCAATCAATGCCTCTTGATTACAAAACAGCCATTTTCCTTGGGAAAAATCTCCATTCAGCACTTGGAGTTTTCAATATAAATTTTCACGACTATAGACGAGATGAAAATTATATATCAATAAAAAAAGACAATAAAAACACAATAATGCAACTAAAATATTCACCTGCAGAAGAAGAAAAGGCAAGAATAAAATTTGCCCTTGGAAAGGTTAAAAAATTCCTTGGTAAAGTAGGAGCTTTTGTACCTCCTGGTCAATCTCATACAAGACCTATGGGGGCAAGCGTCCATTATTCAGGGACAATACCAATGTCAAAAGAGAAAAAACCATTTACAGTAACAGAAAACTGTAAAAGTAATGATTTTGATAATTTATACTTTGTTGATGGGACACCATTTCCATTTTTACCGGCAAAAAACCTGACTTTTTCACTAATGGCAAATGCTGCAAGAGTTGCAGATAAAGAGTTTTAAAAAAAACTTGGTTAAGTAAAATCAAAATCTATAAGAAACACCACCTGTGAACGAAAACCCATTAAAAAACTGAAATTCGGCAAGTAAATAGGTGTCTTTTGCAACTTCGCCTTTTACTCCAAATTGCATTTGTAAAAATGGTAAAAATCTAATAGGTAATGAATTACCTTCTTCTTTATACTCATTAATAAGTTCATTCAAAGTATCATTTTCGTCATATTCTACGGCTTCAATAGTTTCTCCATTATATAATGTTGTAACAGATGTTGCATAAGCTTCTACATTGCCATTAAGTACTCCAATACCAAAACCAAAACCAAAGTATGGGTGTATTCTATAGGTTGGCAATATATCCCATCTGATATTAAGATGAAAAGAATGTGGATTTAATTCAACTTTTCCACTACCGTCTATAACCATTTGTTGTCCTATTGAATCTGCTTTTATATATTTACCGGTCAAATCAATTATAAAATTATTTCTTTCATGTGATAAACCAAATGATAGAGAACCGGTTTTACCGCCGGGATAATACCTTACACCTATTCCTAAATTTGTACCATGTGAATTAAATGTTAATTCTCCTTTATCAGGGTCATAGTCATCAATTTCATCTTCAATTAATCCAGTAACTGTAGAAGATAGAAAATTAATTGACCAAGATGAAAGATGTAATTCTATCTCCCATTTTTTATCAACTGCTGACAGTCCTGATATCAAAAATATAATAACAAACGTAAGTATAATACACTTTTGTAATTTCATTTATACTCCTTTAAAATTTACATAAATTGTGTAAATTAATAAATAAAAAACACAATTAAAAATTACTATAGTATTATATTACATAAATTTAAATAATTTTCAACCTTTAATTATGCTTTTTAATTATCTCAATTGAAGACGATTGCATTTAACGCTGTTAGAATGGGTGTCTTGGGCATTACAGAAGTTTTTATGATAAATTTAGGCAATAATGAGAAAGTTGAAAAATTAAATTGATTATGGTAATCTGCTATTTTAAGTTTATTATTACCCGATTTGACTTGAAATAAAGAATAGACACAAAAAAAATGGAGGGATATTGAAATGTTAGAATTAAAAAAAGGTGTGGATATTTTAGTTGAGGTTGGTGGTGTTAAAGCTATTGATGGCGCAAATACTGTGTTTGAACAGTATATGGATAGTGAAACATTAAAAAAACTTTCAAAAATTAAAAATGAAGAGGCACTTATAAAAATTGCTAATGCAATTTCTATGTGTGAACCTAAGGGTGTTTTTCTTGATACTGGTTCACCAGATGATATACAGAAAATTCGTGAAATGAGTTTGGACAAAGGCGAAGAGAAAGAATTGGCTATGAAAGGTCATACAATACATTTTGATCTTCCAGAGGATCAGGCACGTCTTGTTAAGCAAACATTTTATATTGTAAATGAGGACGAAAAAATTAGTAGTCTTCAGAAATTTGTTAAAAGAGATGAAGGACTTGCATACATAAAAGAATATATGAAAGGAATTATGAAGGATAAGGTTTTAATGCTTGGATTCTTCTCCCGTGGCCCTGTAGGTGCTCAGGGTGCAGTACCTGCAATTGAAATATCAAGCTCTACTTATGTTTTTCATTCAGCAGAATTACTCTATAGAAATTGTTATGAGAATTTTGATAAAGAAGTAAAAAGAAAAGGAATTTTTTATACAAATGTACACTCTGAAGGGCCTAATCGTTCGGAAGATGTGCCAAATGCAAGAATTTTTATGGATAGAAGCTGGTTGACTACGTTTTCTACTTTTTGTACTTATGCAGGTAATACATTACTTCTTAAAAAAGGAAATCACCGTTTTACGGTTGACTATTCAACTTATTATAAGGTTGAAGAGGAACTTTCAGAGCATATGTTTATTACAGGTATGACAGGCCCTGGTGGTCGTAAAACATATTTTGCAGGTGCAGCACCTTCTGGCTGTGGTAAAACTACTACGGCTATGGTTGGCACTGATTTTATTGGTGATGATCTGGCACAATTATGGATTGCAGATGATGGTACACTAAGAGGAGTTAATCCTGAAAAAGGAATTTTCGGTATCGTTGAAGATGTAAATAAAGAGGGTGATCCCTACCTAATGAAATGTTTGAGAGAGGAGGGGACAGAGGTTATTTGGTCAAATGTTTTAATTGACGAAAACAATGTCCCTCAATGGGTTGGTAATGGCGAAGAAACACCCAAAAAAGGTATTAACTATCAGGGGAAATGGACTTCTGATATGAAAGATATTGCAATGTCTCATAAAAACTCCCGTTGTACCTTACTTTCTACAGCAATTGCAAATCATAATTCAGAGGTTGCTGAAAGTCCAAAAGGTGCTCATATAAAAGTTATAACATATTCCGGACGGGACTCTGATACTATGCCTCCAATATGGATTGCAAAGAATTCAGACGAAGGTGTTGTAATTGGTGCTTCAATAGTTTCAAAAGCTACAGCTACAGAGATTGGAGCTACAGGTGTCAAGAGACAGCCTTGGGCAAATGCTCCTTTTATTCCGGGTGCATTAGCAGACTATATGGATGCTCAATTTAAGTTTTTTAACTCTTCAAAATACAGTAATGGAAACAGACCTATAATGTCTGGATTGAATTATTTCTTAACCCATGAAAACAGAGGTGGAAATGGAATCGGACTTTTGGGTGAAAAGAAAGATGTAAGAGTCTGGTTAGGTTGGTTGGAGCTATATGTAAATGGTGATATTGATGCTATTGATACGCCAATAGGTATGTTACCAAAATATGAGGATCTTAAAAAACTGTTTAACGAAAGTATTGATAAAGAATATACCCAAGAACTTTATGATATGCAGTTTTCTTTATATATTGACAATATTGTCAAAAGAATTGATCTTCAAAAAGAAGCTTATGGTAAAGAAGAAAATCTACCTCCAAAACTTTTTGAAATATATGATAGGCAAAAAACTGCTCTTGAAGCTTTAAAAACTAAATACGGTGCAATAGTTACACCTGAACAATTTATTGCAGGTTGATTAATATACGAATTAAATATTTTGTAACTGTTTGTATAGGTCGCTTCCGGTGATATCTATACCGCTAACGCAAAAAATTGTGCTCAATTTTTTACTCCTGGTCCTCAGTCATCCGGGCTTTCCGGATTCCCTGCGGGGCACGCTATATAGAAATGCACCTCACGCTTAGATTATTCTTGTCTACTTAGAAAAACTGAAAGTACAGTGTTTTAATAAATATTCATTGTAATTTATGATATAATATAGCTTATGTACAAATTAAAATCTTATGCGAAGTTAAATCTTGGTTTAGAGGTTGTTGGAAAAAGGGAGGACGGATATCATCTTTTAAAAACTATCTTTCAGACTATAGATTTATACGATGAAATAAAGATAAAAAAAAATAATTATGGAAAATTGAGACTAAGTGGCAATAGAGATAATATAAAATGGGATTCTTCAAATATTATCTCTAAAGTTTTTTTAATAATGAAAGAAAAATTTAATATTGATATTGGTTTTGATATTGAAGTAAAAAAAAACATACCTGTAGGAAGCGGCCTTGGTGGTGGCAGTAGTAATGGAGCTGTTATATTATTATTTCTTAATGATTATTATAAACTTGGACTGAATTTAGACGAATTGGTTGATATTGCTGTGACAATTGGTGCAGACCTGCCTTTTTTTCTTATTGGGGGTACAGTCCTTGCAGAGGGTATAGGCGAGCGACTGACAGAATTAAAAAATCTGAAAAAAACCAAATTCGCACTTTTAATGCCACAAATAACAGTTTCAACAGCTTTGGTTTTTTCAAAACTAAACTTGACAAGTACTGGATTTAAAAGTAAAATTAATCTCTTTTTAGCTTCTGGTGATCTCAATGTATTGGAAAATATGTTAGAAGATGCAACTTTTGAATTATTTCCGGAACTAAAAGAGTATAGAGATTTGATGATAAAGGCTTTGGGTAGCTTTATTATGATGAGTGGAAGTGGTTCTTCTTTATTTGTAATTGTAAAAAAAGATGATCTACCAGATTTAATTGGCAGTAAAAAATTATTAATTGTTGATTCAATTAATAAAACTGAATATAAAAAAGGTATTGGGGCGTGGCCAAGCGGTAAGGCACCGGTTTTTGGAGTCGGTATTCGGAGGTTCGAATCCTCCCGCCCCAGATAATAGGAAAAATGACTGAAGATAAATTTTTAATTTTTTCAGGATCGTCTAACAAAAAACTTGCAGAGAGTATTGTAGGTAAATTAGGAAAGACCTTAGGGAAGTCAGGACTAGGTGTTTTTTCTGATGGAGAAATTCGATTTCAGAGTCATGAAAACGTAAGAGGAGCCGACGTTTTTATTGTTCAATCTCTGACCAGTGACATTAATTTCCATATAATGGAATTATTATTGATGGCTGATGCTTTTAAAAGAGCTTCTGCTAAACGGATTACTGCTGTTATTCCTTATTATGCATACGCAAGACAGGATAGAAAGGACAGACCAAGAGTTGCGGTATCTGCAAAATTATTAGCTGATTTGATTGAGACATCCGGTTTTTCAAGAGTACTTACTATTGATTTGCACGCCAATCAAATACAGGGCTTTTTTAATATTCCTGTTGATAATCTTATGGGCTTGCCCATCTTCGCCTCATATTTTGAAGGTGTTGATAATAAAGATCTTGTTGTTGTTTCCCCTGATGCAGGTGGTGTTGAAAGAGCAAGGATTTTTTCAAAGATGTTAAAAGCGGGACTTGCTATTGCTGACAAACGACGAACTGGTCCAAATGTTGCCGAAGTATTTCATATTATTGGCGATGTAAAAGATAAAAATGTAATTATTGTTGATGATATAGTCGATACAGCAGGAACTTTAAGTGCTACAATAAAGGCACTTAAGAAAAATGGAGCAAAAAAGGTATCAGCTATTTGTACACATGGAATATTTTCAGGTGAGGCAATTAGCAGAATTGAAAATGCCCCTGTTTATTCAATTTATACAACAGATACGGTTCCATTAATAAACGGAAGAGACAAATGTGAAAAAATAAAGGTACTTTCAGTAGCAGAATTATTTGCTTCAGCTATCGAAAGTATTCATAACGAAACATCAGTTTCCAAATTATTTTAATAAAAAAGAGGTGAAAGATGCAAGACTTAGTAAATTTTAAAGCTGAATCAAGAAATAGTGTCGGCAAAAAGATCGCAAAGAAAATTAGAAGAGAAGGTAAAATACCAGCAATTATTTATGGGGATGGTAAAGAGCCTATTCCAATTTCTATTAATGTAAAAGACGTTCTGTCAGTTTTGAAAATGGAAAAAAAACAGAATACAATATTGAGAATACATAGAGATGACATTCAGGTCGATGCAATGTTGAAAGAAATTCAGTATGATTATCTTTCCGATAATATCTTACATGCAGATTTTTTTAGATTGGATCTCAATAAAGAGATTGAAGTTTCAATCCCAATAACAATTGTTGGAGAATCAATTGGTGTAAGAGTTGAAGATGGTGTTTTTGATTTTGTTACAAGAGATATCAGAGTAAAAGCTTTACCAACTTTAATTCCTACAAATTTTGAAATAGATGTAACAGAATTACATTCTGGAAATTCTATTAAGGTAGAAAATATTGAAGAAGACGAAAATGTAAAAATCCTTACCGATAAACAGATTGTTATCTGTGCAGTTGTAGTTAAGGGTGCAGAGGAAGAAGAAGAGGTTGAAGAAGACGAAGAAGAAACTGTAGAAGCAGCAGAAGGAGATACACCATCACCTGATAGTGAAACTGCAGATAAAAAGGCTGAAGATAAAAAATAAATTAGAACTATTTACTTCTTGCTCTCTATAATAATTAGAGGGCTCAATTCCGACAGTAAATGGGAATAGTATCCAGAAGGAGGAAAAATGGACAAGAGGAATTATGACATTGGGTTTATAATTAACCCTGAATTACCAGAAGATGAAGTTAAAAAAGTAACTGAATCTATCACAAAATTAATTGAAGAAAAAGGTGGAGTTATTGAAAAACTCGACGAATGGGGCAGAAAAAGATTAGTTTACCCTATTGAAAAACACAAAGAAGGTATTTATGTTTTTGTTAATACCGAAATGGACGGAGATGTAGTCGAAGAAATCGAAAGAAGAATGAAGCTTAATGAAAAAATCATTAGATTTATCGTTGTTAGACTTGATGATAAATTGAAGAAGAGTAATAAGCTTGTCAAAAAATGGGAAAAAGCGGATAAGAGAAAGAAAAAAATGCATGAAAGTAACGCTGAAAAATCAGACAACTATGATAATAGTAGAAATGTGAAGGAGAGAAATAATGAGACCAACTAAGAGTTATTCACAAAATAAGCCTTCAAAGAAGTTTTATTTTTCAAAAAAGAAATATTGTATCTATTGTAAAGATAGAATTAGACTTGTTGACTATAAAAACTATAAAATGCTTGAAAGGTTTTTACTTGAAACAGGTAAAATTCTTCCTGCAAGAGTTTCAGGTGCTTGTTCATATCACCAAAAACAAATCACAAAGGCAATTAAAAGAGCAAGACATATGTCATTGATTATGTACATTGAGCCTAAGAGAGGATAGTATGAAGGTCATATTAAACAAAGATATTGATAATTTAGGTCTTTTTGGTGATGTTGTTAATGTTAAATCAGGTTATGCAAGAAATTATCTTTTACCAAACGAGATGGTTGTAAGATATAATAAACATAATCTTGATGTTTCAAAAGTTAAGATGGATAAATATGGAAAACAGAGAGAATTAGAAAAACTTTCAGCTGAAGACCAAAAAAACAAAATTGAAGAATTAAATATTAAGATAGAAAGAAAAGCCGGTGAAAAGGGTGTTCTTTATGGTTCTGTAACTATATCAGACATTGAAGAAGAATTGAAAAAACTTGATATTAATATTGAAAGAAAAAAATTCAATTTAACTGAGCCAATTAAGAAGCTTGGCCAATTTACCTGTAAAGTCAGATTATTCAGAGATGTTTCTGCTGAATTAAAGATTGAAGTTGCTCCAGAAGGTGGAGAAATGGCACCTCTTGCAGAAGTTGAAAAATCAAACTATGTAAGAAGTGAAGATGTTTATTTAGAAGATTAATTTTTTCATATAAAAAGGCAAAGAGTTAATGAGGCAAAGAGTTAATACCTTAAAAGCAACTTAAATGTTATTTTTAATAATTCTCCTTGCCTCCTTGCCTCTCTGCCTCTCTGCCTTGTTTTTATAAATATGAACTCACAAGATAATAGACATATTGAATCAATGAAGTCCCTGCCTTATGATGAACATGCTGAAAGAGCTGTTCTCGGGGCAATGTTAATTGATAATAGATATGCAAATGAAGTTTTCTCACTAATTACCCCATCAGATTTTCACAGAAATAAACATCAGGTAATAGCAGCTGCTATAAATAATCTTGTAAATGATGGAATTACAGCTGATATTGTAACTATTCCAGGTCATCTCGACAGAACAAATGATTTGAAAATTGCTGGTGGTTATGAAGACATTGTAACCCTTACAGATGGTGTCCCTGAAAACATTGATATTACCGAGTATATAAAAACCATACTTGAATTATCCTCTTTAAGAAAAATTATTTATGCTTCAGCAAATGTTGTAAAAAGAGGTGCAGAAGAGGGTGCTGATTCAAAGACCATTCTTGCAGAGCTTGACAAAGAACTCATAGATATTTCAAATTCTCAGGATAAAGATGGTTTTCACACTTCTGAAGTTATCGTACCAGAAACCATAGAACAAATAGAAAATATTCAAAAACATGGAAATAGTAACGGGGTAGTAACTGGTTTTACTGAGATTGACAAGATGACTGGAGGTTTTCAAAAAGGCGATCTTATAGTTATTGCGGCAAGACCATCAATGGGAAAAACTGCTTTGGCTTTGAATATTGTTGCCAATATGGGGATAAAGAGTGAGAAAAGAATAGGCTTTTTTTCAATTGAAATGAATGAGATGCAGATTATGATGAGACTTCTTGCTCTCAGGGCAAATATAAATCTTGGACAGTTAATGCAAGGGAAAAAAAAGTTAACCGGTCCTGAATGGCAACAGATAAACCTTGCCGCAAGCGAGCTTAAAAAATCAAAAATATCTATAGATGATTCTGCTGTATTATCAATTATTGAGATGAAGACCAGGGCAAGGCGGCTTCAAAGAGAAGGCGGACTGGATGTTGTTTTTGTAGATTATTTGCAGTTGATGAAGGTCTCTGGAGAAAACTTAAGACGTAGTGACTCAAGGGCACAGGAAGTTGCCATTATCTCTGCATCTTTAAAAGCAATGGCTAAAGAATTAAAAATACCTGTAATTGCACTTGCACAGTTAAACAGATCACCGGAACAGAGAGGTGGTAGCTCAGAAGGTGCTCCAAAATATCAATTGTCAGATTTAAAAGAGAGTGGTGCTATTGAACAGGATGCTGATATAATTATGTTTTTACATAGAGAAGAACAGTATAATAAAGATACAGATAGAGCAGGTGAGGCAGATGTTATTATTGCTAAACAGAGAAATGGTCCAACCGGAAATATTAAACTTGCATATATAAGTGAGTTTACAAAATTTGCAAATCTTGAGTATTCAGACTATTCAGACGACGATTTCTAAGATTTTATCATTTTTTCCTTGACTTTTTTTTTCCAATGTGGTATTCGACTTATAGGAGATGAAATGAATAAAAGAGAACTTACTGAAAAAATAGCATTAAAGACAAATTTTAAAAAATTTGAAGTCAGAAATTATATTGATTTGCTGATAGAAGTTATTGGTGAAACACTTGATGAAGAAAAAAAAATTGTGCTTTCGAGCTTTGGAACATTTAAGGTTGTAAAGAGAGAGAAAAAATCGGTTATTCATCCTGGAACAAATAAAAGAATGGATATAAAGCCTCAGAAAATAGTAAAATTCTTTCCTGCAATAAGTCTAAAAACTAAGGTAGATGGTAAATAATATGAAAAAAAAAGTATTAGAACAAATTAAAGAAATAGTCTGGGCTACAGATTTGTCAAAAGAAAGCAAGGTATGTGTCCCGTATATAAAGTTTTTTAATAAAAAATTATCAAAGGGAAAAGCCACTTTAAAAAATTATTCAATCTTTGTATTACCAAAAATATCGGAATGGGTTTATGAAAGAGCATTTTTTTCCACTGATGATTATTTTGCTGAAATTAAGGATTCACTTGACAAATCTCTTATAAAAGTAAAAAAATATTGCGATTCTCTTGAATTGGATTTTGATGTAACAGTTGAGCAGGGTATTGAAAGTGAAGAAATTTTCAAATATATAAAGAAAAATGAGGCAGATGTTTTATTTGTAGGAAAAAGAGGAATATCTGAAATTAGTGATTTACTAATTGGTTCTACAACTTCAAGATTAATTAGAAATTCTAATATTCCTGTCTTTGTTGTAAATTCAAAAAAGCAGAATGTTAATATAAAAAAAATACTATGTCCAATAGATTTTGGAGAACTGTCTTTGGCAGAATTAAATTATTCCCTGTCATTTGCTGAACAATTTGGGGCAGATTTATATACTGCACATATTTCAGAGTTTTTTAACTATAGGGTCCCTGTTTTGAAAAGGGATAAATTAATTGAAACAATTAATACAAAAATTACAAAAATTGCAAAGGATGCAAATTATAAAATAAAGGACACTATATATGATATGGGTGAACCGGCTCAGAAGATAATTGAAATTTCAAAAAAAGGTAAATTTGATTTGATAATTATGGCAGCAAATCAGAAAGTTGGAGCTGAACGTCTATTACTTGGGAGTATAACTGAGAAAGTACTAATGCACTCAAAAATCCCGGTTTTAATTATTCCACCTTATAAGTATGTTAGATGAGGCGTTTTTAAAAAAATTTGCATCTTTTTTAGTAACATTTTATAATCATAAAGCAAGACGAAAAGTAGAAAAAGCCGGTTATAAAATATCTTCGGTTTATAAATTACCTAAAACTGTTTTGACAGGATTTGGTTTCACAAATGAAGAAATAAACAGTATTTATTATGATTATAAAATAATTGCAACTGAAGAAATCGAGAAGGGAGAAAAATCAGGTATATTAATTATTGATACAGAAAATGATAATTATCCAAGTTTATTAAAAGAGATTTATGATTTTCCAGAATTTTTATATGTCAAAGGAGACCTTTCTTGTTTAAATGTTGAAAATAAACTTGCTATTGTTGGTTCAAGAAATAATAACTCTTATGGAAGAGATGTTTTAAACACTATAATTCCTGATCTTTGCAGGGGTGGATTGATTACTGTTTCAGGTATGGCAAATGGTATTGACTCACTTGCACATAAAATTACATTAAATAATGGAGGAAAAACTATTGGCGTTAATGCTGGAGGTCTGCTTCATCTATATCCTGCAGGTAATTCTTCTTTATTTCCCCAAATAGAGCAAAACGGTTGTCTTATTTCTGAGTTTCCATTAGATGTTATACCAAGACCTTTTTATTTCCCGATTAGAAACAGGATAATATCAGGCATATCAAAGGCAGTTTTAGTCGTGCAGGCAACTATAAAGAGTGGTTCACTTATTACAGCAAGGGTTGCACTTGAACAAAATAGAGATGTTTTTACAATTCCCGGGCATATTTATTCTCCCCTAAGTTTTGGACCAAATTACCTTATTAAACAGGGAGCAAAATTAATTGAGAATAGTGCAGATATTTTAGAAGAATTTGGAATTAGTCTTGAAAAGCAAAAACCTGTAAATATAATATTAACAAAAAAAGAAAAAAATCTACTTGACTTAATTGGTGATAGTGGTGTAAAAAGTGTAGATTATTTTGTGGAGAAGAGTGTTTTTAATGTTCCAGAGGTAATATCTATTTTAATGGGACTTGTACTAAAAGGTGTTCTAATTGAAATGGAGCAAGGATATAGGAAGGTAATAGATGGATAAGGTGATGATTATTGGTGCAGGGCTTGCAGGTGTAGAATCTGCATATCAGTTAGCCAAAAGAGGAATAAAGGTAGATTTATATGAAATGCGTCCCGGCAAAAAAACAGAAATACACGAAACAGGATATCCCGGAGAAATGGTCTGTTCAAATTCGCTTGGTGCAATGGATATTTCGTCAGGACTTGGACTTTTAAAAAAAGAGTTGGAAGTCTTAGACTCTTTTTATCTAAAACAGGCAGAAAAATTTAAGGTGCCAGCCGGAAATAGTTTTTCAGTTGATAGGCATCGTCTTGCAAAACACCTTAAAGAAGAAATATTGAAAATAGATAATATCACCTATATTGAAGAAGAAATAAAAAATATTCCAGAAATTGACAGCCCTATTATAATTGCTTCAGGCCCTCTTACAAGCGATGAGTTGGCAATTAACCTCACTAAAATAACTAAGAGACGAAACCTATTCTTTTTTGATGCTACAAGCCCCATCGTTGATGCTGAGACAATAAATATGGAAGAGGTATATTTTGCATCAAGATATGATAAGGGAGAGGCAGACTTCTTAAATATCCCATTAAATGAAGAACAGTATCTTACTCTTGTTGACGACCTGAAAAATGGGGAGAAAGTCAGTTTACACGATTTTGAAGATGATAAATTTTTTGAAGCCTGTCTTCCTGTCGAGGAAATAGCAAGAAGAGGGGAGAAATCCCTTTCATTTGGACCACTTAAACCCGTAGGGCTAATTAACCCTAAAACAGGGCAAAGACCTCATGCTGTTGTCCAATTAAGGCAGGACGATATAAAAAAAGGTTTTTTTCAATTAGTAGGTTTTCAAACAAGGTTAAAATATGGAGAACAGAAGAGAATATTTCAAAAATTACCGGGTTTGAATAATGCAAGATTTGAAAGATATGGAAGAATGCATAAGAACACCTATATTAATGCACCTGTAATAATTGATAATTTTAATAAAGCTCTGGAATACGATAATATATATTTTGCAGGACAGATATCGGGAGTTGAAGGCTATGTAGAGTCCATAAGCTCAGGACTTTTGACAGGAATCTTTATTGCAAAAAAAGTATTAAATGAGAGTATAACCCATCCTCCTATTGAAACCGCCTGCGGTTCTTTATTAAGTTATATTTCATCTGCAGACTGGAAAAATTTTACTCCAACTAAATTTACTTTTGGATTATTACCTGATATTGAATTAAAAGAAAAATTTAAAGGTAAAAAGAAAGAAATAAAAAAAATAAAAAAAACAATGAGAGCAGAAAGAGCTGTTGAAGAATTAAAAAAATGGATAAAAACAGAAAAGATTTAGATGACTATATTGACCATCTAAAAAATGTTCTTTTCTTTTCACCAAATACCCTAAGAGCCTATTATCAGGACATTAATCAGTTTTTTATATATATTAAAGAAAACAAACTAAAGGTAAATAAGGATAATATAAGAGATTTTATATCTGATATTTTCTTGAAAACAAAAAATAAAGCAACAATTGCTAGAAAAACATATGCAATTCGTTCCTTTTATTCATTTCTTTTATCAAAGGGCAAGGTTGATAAAAATCCATTTGACGGAATAAGAACACCTAAAACAGATAAAAAATTACCTGAAATATTGACTGAAAAAGAAATGGGTGATTTTTTAGATAAAATACCAGAGGAAGGGCTTTTAAATATCAGAAATAAGGCTCTTTTTGAAATGCTGTACGCAACAGGTTTGAGAGTCTCAGAAATTGCAAATATAAAAATTTCAGATATTGATAAGAGAGAAAAATTAATAAGAGTCCTTGGTAAAGGAAAGAAAGAGAGAATAGTTCCTTTCAATAAAAGATCTTTGGATTTACTTGAAAAATATCAGGAAGAAAAATTTAAGAAATTTGGGAATAAAACAGAATTTATATTTTTAAATTATAAAGGCTCAAAAATAAGTGAACGTTCAATTGAAAGGATACTTGAAAAATTATACTTAGAATTAACAGGCTCAGGTAAAAAAGTATTCCCACACCTTTTCAGACACTCTTTTGCATCACACCTACTCCAAAGAGGAGCAAATTTAAGAATTATTCAAGAATTATTAGGGCATTCAAATTTAGTAACAACAGAAAAATACACAAGTCTAAACTACTCAGACCTGTTAAAAACATATAATGAATTTCATCCGAGAAGTTAGATTAGCATTATTAAGTATTACAGAAAAAAATATTAAAACAATTTGAAGAACAAAAATTTTCACATAAATATTATGAAATCACCGGAATTGGTCATTGGTGTCCAAAAATTTTTCAAAATATCTCGATGATGCGTTAGGTTTTTTTATTAATTGATTTATAGGAGCAAAAGTTCCTAATGTTTTTTTAATTATATGTTATAATAAATTTTAATTTTTAGGAGATTGAGAAATGAAA
>JAOZTV010000241.1:3440-4905 GCA_029939015.1 Candidatus Aminicenantota bacterium | reverse complement strand
TAAAGAAAGATGAGATAAGAAGTTTTGAAACTTCAATTCCAAATATGGGTAATGATACAAAAATAAAGTTTGAAGTATTAAAGACTTCATCACCTTCAGTTATTATTGGGATTAAAGGATTAATATTGAGGAAAAAATAAGGAGCAAGAGAGCAAGAGAGTAGTTCTATGCTGACCACGGAAGGCACGGATGGACACTGAAAAGAAATAAGAATCTTCCGTGTTTTTCTGTGTATTCAGTGGTTAAAAGGTTTAATAATTATTTAGTCCAGGTAAAATCATCACCAAGGAATAGTTCTCTTGTCTTTGGCTCTGTAATGACTTTCTCTGGTGGTCCTGAACTTAGAATGTCTCCTTTTTGTAAAATATAAACTTTGTCGGTTATTCTAAAAGTATCTTTTACGTTATGGTCTGTAATAATAATTCCAATATTTTTTTCTTTAAGTTTTAAGAGTATTTTTTGTATTTCAAGAATGGTTATAGGGTCTATACCTGTAAATGGTTCATCAAGAAATAAAAATTTTGGCCGCATTATCAATGCTCGTGCAATTTCAAGTCTTCGTTTCTCTCCACCTGAAAGTGTATGTGAGTCAGAGTTTTTTACATCTGTAAGTCCAAATTCTTCTAATAGTGCATCTGTTTTAAGTTTAGCGTCTTTTTTACTCATTTTAAGTTCAAGTATCATAAAGAGGTTTTGATATGTTGAAGCTTTAAGGTAAATTGAATGTTGCTGAGGAAGATATATTAATCCTTTTTCAGCTCTAATATGTGATGGCATTCCATTGATATTTTCTTCGTCAAGAAATACTGTACCTGAGTCTGGTTTGATAATGCCAGATAACATTAAAAAAGTTGTAGTCTTGCCTGCACCATTTCTACCTAATAGTCCGATTATCTCTCCTGATGAAATCTCAAGGTCAATACTATTGACTACCGGGACACCATTATAAATTTTTTTTAAACTATTTGTTTTTAATATATTTTTATTCATATTTTTTTATCAAATCCTCATATTCTTTTGGTATAGATGTTAAGTATATATTATATTTATATGCTTTGGGGCTTTTTGTATCTTGTTGAAAAATGGCCTTGCCGTATAAACTCCCATTTAATATGTTTTTGTCAATTATTGATATCTTTAAATTTGAAAATTTATCTATTTTTATATCTGTAGTAATGAAAATTTCTTTTCTACTTAATTTATAAATTTCTCCATAAAAAATATTATCTTTGCCGTGTTTGCCATCAAAAAATGAAAAATTAATTAGAATTGTTTCCTGTAAATTAATAAATCTGTTTTTTTCTTCATCAACAAATAATTTTTGTTTACCTTCAATTTCATTAACTTCAAATATTTTAATTGGTTTCCCAATCCCTTTAGGTTTTGCCACGAAGTTTGACTTAATGATAAGCTTTTCTTTGCAGCTATTTAAAGTACTTTCTGAAATAAATATCTGACCACCAAC
>JAOZTV010000241.1:0-3340 GCA_029939015.1 Candidatus Aminicenantota bacterium | reverse complement strand
TCAATTGTGCCACCATATTTAAAGATAATTTCAGTCATTATTTCAAGGTAAATGTTTAGCATTCCTACAATTTTATCTGCTGATTCTTGCTCAGTTATTGCCGTAAACCCTCTTATATCAGTTAATAATATACTGACAACTCTTTTATCTCCACCAAGTGATGTCCCTTCTGGTGACTCCAAAATACATTCAACTATATCGTCAGACAGATATTTCCCAAAAGTTTTTTTTATAAATTTATTATGGATATCAAGCTTTTCGTTTAATTTATTGAGTTTGTTCTGTTGAATATCACCCATTTTTACAAGTAATTTTAACTGCTTAAACATTTTTTTATAATTTTTGAACAGTGTATTATAGTCAGCTTTCGCAATGATATTTTTGTCAAAATTATTTTCTAGTAAACTTTTTGCTTTCTCTAATATTTTTTCTTCGCTTGCAAAAAGTGAGTTATTTTTCATTAAAATTGCTAAAGACTTAGTATATTCTATTTCACTTAATAAACTTTTAGTGGATTATAAGGAATACCTATTCTCCTTGCTAGATCTTCTTTATTAGAAGATTTAGCCATAGCTTCTTTTTGATCTATTTTCTTTTTATGGGTTAATCTATAAAGGTCATCATTCAGGAAAGTATTCCCAAGGTCTCTTGAAGTCTGCATCGCTGATTGTATCTGTATTGTTTTTTCTTCTCTAATTAGGCTTGATATTGCTAAATTATTGATTAAAACCTCAAAAGCTGCAACTCTTCCACCTCTAATTGTTTTGCAAAGTGTTTGAGATATGACACCCTGAAGTGTCTCGCTCAGAGTTGTTCTAATCTGGTTCTGTTGTTCAACAGGAAATACATCAATTACTCTGTTAACTGTACCAATTGCAGATGTAGTATGAAGTGTTCCTAAGACAAGGTGTCCAGTATTTGCAATTTCCAAGGCTAAGGCAATTGTTTCCAGATCTCTTAATTCACCAACTAGAACGACATCGGGGTCCTCTCTTAAAGCGGCTCTTAATGCTCTTGCAAAACCAGATGCACTATCTCCAACTTCTCTTTGAGTTACCAGAGCCTTATCACTCTTATGAATAAATTCAATAGGGTCTTCAATTGTTATAATATGCAGTTTTCTGTTTTTATTTATATAATCGGTCATTGCAGCAAGTGTTGTTGATTTACCTGAACCTGTAGGGCCTGTCACAAGGATTAACCCTTTTGATAGATCACAAAGCTTTTTTACTGGTTCTGGAATTCCTAATTGTTCAAATGTGAGTATGTTTGAAGCAATTACCCTTAATGATGCACTAACCCCATTATCATCATGGTACATATTTACCCTGAATCTTCCAATACCATCAATTGAATATGCAAAATCAACATCTTTTTTTTCGTGAAACTCTTTTATTGCCCGTTTTGTCATAACAGGTGTTAAAAGATCGTAAACTTCTGACTCTTCTGTCACTTTAGTGTTTTCAATTTGAAAGATTTCTCCATTAAGTCGCCATCTTGGAATTTGACCAGCTGATATATGAAGATCTGATGCACCTTCTGCAACAATTCTTTTCAGAAGAGCATCTAATTTTGAACCGACAAGTCTCTCTTCTTTAGTATCCGGTTTATCGATTTTACTTGTGTCGTACCATTCTTCAACACCTGAAATAGATTGGACTATTTTATCAAAGTCTGTATTATTTATATGAAGTAACTTTAATTCAAGTCCTGGAATAAGTCTATGAATTGCACTAATTACATTTTGATTAGGATCGTTGACAAACCCAATTTTTATAGAGTTGTTTTCCGTTTTCAATGGCAATACCCTATGTCTAATTATGAAATCAAATGGAAGCATTTTTAATGTTTCGTTTGATGGAAAATCTGTTTGGGGGTTATATTCCGGCAAAGAAATTCTATCTGATAATTGCTGTACCCTTAAAGCTAGAAATCTGCTTAATGCAATTCCGAATTCTGGAAAATTTTTTGTTATATAATCAAAGATTGATTTGTCAAATTTTAATAACATTGATGAACCAATGGATTTTATCGTTGCTGTTCTGGGTTGATTTAATAATAGACCAATATCACCAATCACACTATGCCCCTTTATCCTGCCTAATTCAGTATCTTCACCTGATGAATTTGATGTAAAGATTGCAACCTCACCTTTTATGAGGAGAAAAAATGAGTCAGAAGAGGTTTTTTGTTTAATTATTATTTCATTGTCTTCAAATTGATTTAATTCTGCTTTTTGTGCAATTCTTGTAAGAATACCTTCGCTGATTGAACCAAAAATCTCAGAACTGGACATTGCGTTTACTACAGTTTTTAAAACATCGTCTTGGATTGTTAAAGTTTTCATTGAAATCTCCTTTTTTTGTCTAACCTTAATTAATTAAAGTCTAATCCTTATTTTATAATATATATGTTTTTTTTTCTATCTTTTTTTTGATTTCTTGCATTTTTTGTTTATTTATATTAGTATTTTTAATGGAAAATATAAAAAAAGTAAAAATTGTCGTTTTAATTGTTTTTGTTTTATTTATTATAGCTATAATTCAAGGCTGTAAAGGCCCTGATATTAAAGGTGATTGGTCAGTTAAAATAAAATATAATAATTTTGCCAAGAGGGAAATTATTCCTGTAAACTCTGTTTTTACATTTGGCAGTAAAAATGTTTTTTATATAAATGGAGACAAAATAGAGGATAAATATAAGAAAAAAGGAAATATAATTAGAATAAAAACAAAATTTTTAAAAAGAAAATATGTTATAAGAGGTAAAATAATAAATAAAAGCACTATTAAAGGCGAAATTAAAAAAATACTTACCGATGACGAAATAGGATCTTGGACTGCAAAAAGAAAATAATTGCTTAATTCAATATCGAAAAATTGATGCGTATTGTTTTATGTTCCATATTGATATGTACAACTTCCATTTTAATTCCCTCTGAGGCTTCAATTATTTTAAGCTTAAAGGTTAATTCCTGAAGATTTGTTAATGAAAGGTTTCTCTTATAATCTAACTCCGCACGTATTTCTGCATAATCACCATTATAAAATTTATCAATTCTAAGAACAGAAAACCCTCCCTTATTAAATGCTTCATAAATTACTTCAGGGTTTAGAGTATCGTCCATATCTTAAATATAAACTTTTAATAATAATAAATCAACCGTTAAGTAGATTTTTTTTTATTTTAGTAATATAATTTGGTTTAACTTAAGTTGAGGAGATATTCAATGAAAAAGTTTAAAATATTTGTAATTATGCTATATATTGTGTTTTTTAGTTGTTCACTATATTCAGAAGTACCTATTGTCGATTCAAATAAGGAACAACATAAAAACGGA
>JAOZTV010000240.1 GCA_029939015.1 Candidatus Aminicenantota bacterium | reverse complement strand
AGGAGGACTAAATGGAAAATCAGGATTTTGAATTAAGAGCATTAACTTTTATTGATAGTTTACAACCGCAATTGGCTCAATATATTGCAAAGGATAATCGTGTCTATGATCCTTCTGAATATGATGCTGCCTTGATGATAGAAATTGCACCGGCAATGGAAATTCATTCTATGATTGATATTGCATTAAAAAACACAGATGTTCGTCTTGGCTCTGTTGTAACCGAAAGAGTTTTCGGACTGATGATGGTTCATCATGAGAATCAGGGAGAGGTTAAAGAGGCAGGGAATGTTGTATTAAGAGAAACAAATCTTAGGGAAAATGACAGGTCAGAGGTAAAAATATTAACTCAGAAAATAATAAGAAGTGTTGAACAGGATCATGCTATAATGTTTACAGGAACAGCAAAGGGCAATATGGTATTGGCTGGAGATTCTGTTTTTATTCTGGAAGCAACTCCTGCCGCATACCTGATGGTCGCCTGTAATGAGGCATTAAAGGCAGCAGATATCAAATTAATAGATATTAAACCTTATGGAGCAACAGGTCGTCTGATAATAAGTGGAAAGGAGTCTGAAATTGACTCAGCGGCTGAAGCTGCAATTAAAATTTTAGACTATATGAATGAATTGAAACTCTCAGGTTCGGAAAATCAATTAGGTTGAAATAGTGGGAAACCGTAGAGATTATTTAATCAATTCAATAGTTGACATTTGTCATAAAATAGATAAAAAAGGCTGGGTTGCAAATCATGATGGTAATGTTACGGTCAAATATGAAGACAATTTTCTGGCTACACCTACATCCGTTGGCAAGTCAGACATGGTTGTCGAAATGGTTCTGACATTAGATAAATCAGGTAATAAGATTCATGGAATTGGGAAATCATTTTCTGAAATGAAATTGCATCTTGCAGCCTATGGGGCAAGAGAAGAGATTAACGCTGTTATACATGCACATCCTCCCTATGCAACTGCACATGGTTTAATCGGGGGGAATTTTATTGTAAATTTGCCCGAGGCTATTGTTTCAATTGGAGATGAAATTCCGGTAGCAGACTATTCAATGCCGGGAACAGAAAAGAGTATCAATACTATATCAGAATTAATAATGCAAACAGATGTTTTTATGATTGCCGGTAATGGTGTTTTGGCAGTTGGTAAGGACTTAAATGAGGCGTTTTTAAGAATGGAATTATTGGAACATCTTATAAAAATTAATTACTATGCTAATTCGATGGGTACTCCTATGACTATTCCGGATGAAGATAAACAGAAATTAATCGAAAAAAGAATTTCTCTTGGATTAATTACAAAAGATAAAAAAACCCAACCTGTTCCTGACAAAGAGGAGCAAAAAAATGAAATATTAAAAAATTTAATATCAGAGGAAATAAAAAAAGTCCTTTTGGAAAAATAAATGAAAAGAGTTCCAATTATTGCAGGCAATTGGAAGTTAAACCTGACTGAAGAAGAATCAATAAAATTAGTTAGAGAAATACATTATAATTTACCTTTTTCCGGAGAGGTTGAGGTAATTATTGCACCAACCTTATTAAATTTGTCTTCAATAGCAAAGCATTTAAAAAAGTCTTATATTGCCGTTTCAGCTCAAAATATGTATTTTGAGGATAAAGGTGCTTTTACAGGTGAGTGTTCAGGTAAATTTATAAAAGAAGCTGGAGCAGACTATGTAATTATTGGTCATTCTGAACGAAGACAGTTTTTTTTTGAGACAGACGAAATAATTAATAAAAAAATCAAGGCTGCTTTCAGAAATAATTTAATCCCAATATTCTGCATAGGTGAGACCTTAAAAGAAAGAGAGTCAGGAGAGGTCGAAACAAAAATCGAGCAACAGGTTTTAAATGGACTTATTGGAATAAAACAGGAAGAAATACAAAAACTTATCATTGCTTATGAGCCTGTCTGGGCAATAGGTACAGGAACGACAGCATCACCAGAGCAGGTAGAAAATGTCCATAAGATGATACGGGATTTACTATTTACAAAATATGGAGAATTAGCAGAATACACCCGAATTATTTATGGAGGTTCAGTAAAGTCATCAAATAGTAAGGAATTATTATCACTTCCAAATATAGACGGAGCCTTAGTAGGTGGAGCTTCTTTAAAAGCCGAAGATTTTATAAATATTATATTAAATGCCGGAGGTAGTAAATTATGTTAAAAAAAACAATATTAGTATTATTTATTCTAAGCCTTATTAGCTTATTATCTTTTTCAAATTCAGTTGACCGTGAGCTTGAATTTGCTAAGCATCTGAAGATGAAAGAGAAATCAATTTATAAAGACATAAAATGGAAAGGAATTGGCCCATATTTCATGGGCGGAAGGATTACAGATATTGCAGCTTATGAGAATAAGCCATATACTTTTTTATTGGCAACGGCATCAGGTGGTTTATGGAAAACAAAAAACAACGGAACTACATGGAAGTCAATATTTGATAATTATTCTTCAATTACTCTGGGCGATATAGCTGTTTCTCAAACAAATGAAAATCTTCTCTGGGCAGGAACCGGCGAAGAGAATTCATCAAGAAGTTCTTATGCAGGGACTGGTGTCTTTAAGAGTATTGATGGTGGCAAATCATGGAAAAACATGGGTTTGAGGGATTCACATCATATTGCAGAAATAATCATTGACCCCAAAGATAATAATATCGTATATGTTGCCTCTCTTGGACATCTTTATACCACCAATGAACAAAGAGGTGTTTTTAAAACAGAAGATGGTGGTAAAACATGGAAAAAAGTTTTATATGTAAGTAATAAGACAGGAATTGTTAATCTTGTTATGGATCCACAGGATAGTAAAATACTTTATGCTGCCTCATGGGATAAGGGAAGGAAAGCTTGGAATATGACTGAGAGTGGCATTGAAAGCTCAATTTATAAAACAATAGATGGTGGAAAGACCTGGAATAAGATAGTTAATGGATTTCCTCAGGATAAGTTTACCGGAAGAATTGGCTTGAGTATCAGCAGGTCTAATCCAAAAACTATTTATGCTTTTCTTGACAATCAAACTCCAAGGGAACAAAAAGCTAAAGATGGCAAAAAAAAGGATGCAAATTATAGACTTTTGAATTCAAAGGTAAGAGGAGCTGAGGTTTACCGAAGTAATAATAAGGGTAAAAATTGGTTTAAAACACATAAAAATATGCTTTCAAAAGGTATCGTCAGTACTTATGGCTATTATTTTGGACAAATCTATGTATCACCTGAAAACGAGGATATAATTTATATACTGGGAGTACCCTTAAAAAAATCTATCGATGGAGGAAAAACATTTAATACAAGTCCAAAAGCAGGAGGGTCTTATGGAGGTCGTAGATTATTTGATGTTCATCCTGATCATCATGCCTTATGGATAGACCCTAAAAATCCTCAAAGAATTCTCCTTGGTAACGATGGAGGTCTTAATATATCCTATGATGGAGGAGATACATTTACAAAAATAAATAATATTCCTCTTGCACAATCTTATTCTGTTAATTATGATATGCAAAAACCATATAGAGTTTATACAGGTTTACAGGATAATGGTATTAATATGGGATCAAGCAATTTCAAGTATGGCAGCAGGAAAATGTGGAGAATGATACTTGGAGGAGATGGAGCCTTTGTCGATCCGGACCTTACAGATAAGAATATCGTTTATGCTGAGTTTCAATTTGGTAATATATTCAGAGTTGACCTAAAAAATTCGAAAAACACAAAGTGGATAGCACCAAAACCGGTAAATCCTAAAAAAGAATCATATAGATTTAACTGGCTATCTCCATTTAAAATTTCAAAACATAATCCTCTCACTCTATATATGGGTGGAAATAAAATGTTAAAATCCTTAAACAGAGGGGACAAGTGGTTTGAAATATCAGCTGACTTGACCAACAAAAAAAATATTGATGGCGATGTCCCCTATGCTACAATTACAGCTATAGACGAATCAGCCTTGTCTCCTAAATTACTCTATGCAGGTACCGATGACGGAAATGTCTGGGTAACAAAAAATTCCGGTTTTAATTGGGAAAAAATAAATGAAAATTTGCCCAATAAGTGGGTTACAAGAATTGTCGCATCAAAATTTAAGGAAAGCAGAGTGTTTTTAACAATGACTGGTTATAGAGATGATGATTTTAAAACATACATCTATATTTCAAATGATTATGGTAAAAATTGGCAGTCAATTAAATCAAACCTCCCTGAAGAATCTGTTAATGTAATAAGAGAAGATGTTGACAATGAAAACATTCTTTATCTTGGAACAGAGCTTAGCATTTATATTTCAAAAAATCTTGGTAAAAATTGGTCGTCATTGAGAGGAAATCTCCCAATTAATGCCGTCTATGATATTAAAATTCACCCAAGGGAAAAGGATCTGATAATTGGGATGCATGGAAGGGGAGTTTTTATTACAAACTTAAATGATAAACAGGACGACAAAAAGAAAGAAAAAAAAATACAAAAAGGAAAATAAAATGCAAAAAACATTAATTATTATTAACGATGCCCCTTACGGCACAGAAAAGGCATATAATGCTTTAAGAATGGCAATGACACTTCAAAAAGAACATAGTGACAAGGTCGAAGTTAAAATATTTTTACTTGCTGATGCCGTTACCTGCGGACTCCCAAATCAAAATACACCTAATGGATATTATAATATTGAACGAATGTTAAAATCTATAATCAAAAATGGAGGAGAAGTAAAGTCATGTGGAGGCTGTTCAGAAGCACGAGGAATTGCAGGAATTGAGTTTATAGAAGGTGTTAAGCTCAGCAATATGAAAGAGTTTACTCAATGGACAGTTGACTGCGATAAGGTTTTAACTTTTTAGAATTTATATCTTAGTCCAGCTTGTCCTCTAATAAATGATG